>NZ_JAHDJT010000162.1 GCF_023661085.1 Wolbachia pipientis | reverse complement strand
CAAGACCTAATTGAAAAAGCTTCAGAGAATTACAAAAATAAAGATAAATATACTCCTAAAATAGAAAATGACTTTAAATGTTTAGTATCAATTGATAGTTTTGAAAGTGAAAATAAGAATTCAACGTATCAATGTTTAGGTTTTTCTTCACTGCAAGATCAAATTAGCTTTACTGAAAATTTCTGTAGTTTAGAGCAACTTACCGAGTTTAGAGATAAATCGAATAGCACTCAAATTTCAGCGCTATCAAGAAAGTTACAAAATAATCTTTCATTAAATGGTTATGATCAAAATGTAGTGGATCAGTGCTCTAAATTAATATTGGCTGAGGAAAATAATCAGCAAGTAGTAGGTAAAATATCCTCCATGGTTAAAAATATTGAAGAATCTACTTCCTTACATCATATAGCTGCTACTTCAGGCAGGTCCTTAAGCGAACCAAAAAATGGGTTAAATCTAGGTAGTTGTTTAGGTCATAGAGGGAAAAGAGATACTAACCGCTGTTTAGCTTTATGGAAAGATATAGACAAATTTAATGAAGAAGAGAGTGAGAAAAGAAGCGTTAATAAAATTAAAATCAATAGCGAAATATTTGTTTATTATATAAAGGATGTGGAAGATGAAAGTAGACGTGTTCAGTTAATTGATTTAGCAAGTCAAGTTAAAGTTACAGGCAAATTCCAAGATTTAGTCAATAAGATAGTTCGTAGTCGAGAAGCTATAAGCCACTTAAACAAGGTAGGGAAAGTTTCCGGTGCTCTAATGTATGGTATGGTGGCTAAAAATGCTTTAGCTGATTTTTTAAATGATGATTACAAAGGAGTAGCAATTAATTTAGGATTTATTGCTGGAGGTCGAGGGCTTACTAAAATTGCAAAAGCTGTTAGTACTAAAGGAGTTGGTATCATTACAGATGGTAAGGTACTTCTTGGTAGATCTTTAAAGGCAGCCTCACCTTTTCTTGCTCGTAGTACTTCAGCTTTTGTTGTTTATGATTTAGCAAATCAAATTAAAGAGCTAGAAAGCGGTGATAAAGATGCTCTAATACCGGTTATAGGAGATAGTGTTTATTTGGGAATTGATGCTGCGGAGATTGGTATAGAAGTTGCTGAGGCTTTTGAAGTCTTAGAAGGAGTATCAAGTGTTACTGGCCCTATTGGTACTACTATTGGAGCTGTAGTATTTATTGGTACTGATGTTTATATGGCAGTAAAAAGGGTTGATAAAATTGATAAGGTAGTTCACTTAACTGGAGGAGAAAAATTTATTGAAGGATTACGTGCATTTATAGGTATGAAACCTGAACAGTACGTAGAAGAATTGATGGAGGAAAAACAAGCTAATAAC
Source organism: Wolbachia pipientis (assembly GCF_023661085.1). Taxonomy (GTDB): domain Bacteria; phylum Pseudomonadota; class Alphaproteobacteria; order Rickettsiales; family Anaplasmataceae; genus Wolbachia. The sequence goes on along the minus strand of NZ_JAHDJT010000162.1, from coordinate 321 downwards.
CAGCTAGTGAAACAAGGACTTGAGTATTTAAAGCAACATAATGATATTCAAAGATATGTTTTCCCCACTGGGAAGTCAGTTATAGATTCTTGTGACACTTTTACTATCAAAAGTGAAATCTGTACGCGTGGTTATTTGCCTCCAATAGAATCTGAAATAAAAAGTAATATAAAACGGAGCTGTGTTGGTGCTGGTACAGGTATGTATACTATATCAGAACGTGAAAAATGTAAGGTTAAAATTCAAGTGGATTTAGATAGTGTGGTATGCACTCACTTCGCATAGTAAAGTAAAAGAAGCATATGAAAGATGGCAAGAAGG
>NZ_JAHDJT010000161.1 GCF_023661085.1 Wolbachia pipientis | reverse complement strand
TGCAGTGCACATAGTGCGAAAAATTAAACAATAGTACGCCAAATACAAGTTCTCTAATTCCTGTTCTAATGTTGAACAAAATCTCTTGGAGTTTAAGAGAACAATTCCTAAAAAATTCCTGCATCCCAAAAGAGGCAAATCATGCTGTGCTGCTTAAATAGGCCGATATAAAAGGTAAGCTAAATTTTTACAGGGAAAATATTTCAAGCAGCAAGGCACCGTTGATTGAACCGAATTTATGGAGTGTGCAACTAGAACACTTCAACTACTACACTCGATTAACAAATTTTAATACAAAAGGAGAAAACGTTATGAAAGCACCAAAAAAAATAAAAAAAGCTATTGCTAAAAAATTCAAAAATTGGATGGGTAGCCTAATTACCACTGCTTCAAAAGAAACTGCTACAGATCGTACACAAGAACCAAGTGCTTCTAGCAGTACAAATAAGGATCTTCCAGGAGAAGTTGAAAAACAAAAGCTTTTAGAAGTGCTTAAAAAGGAAATGGGCATAGAACCCTCAGATGGTCGTGAAGAAAATCATATAATACTGACAGATGCTATATCACGTAAAGATAGTAGAGCTGCTAGAGAAATTTTAAAGCTATCTGAGGAATACGGTATTTTGGAGGAAATACTCAATAAGAAGATAATAATAAAACAAGCAAATGGCCAAGAGACGAGCTACACACCATTTGACTATGCTAATGAAAATTGTAAAGAAATTGCAAAAATTATCGAGGAATTTAAAGGTGATTCGAATATACCGACTGAAGATATTACACCTGTAACTGATAATATTGAAGTTATATCAACTAAACTTAAAGATATCAATAAAATCAGTAAAGATCTAAATACACATCAATCTATATGCGAAAACAGCGGAGAGACTCAAAATGACACCACACAAGGACCAAATACTTCCAACTCTCTCTTCTGCTGAAATAAAGCCATGTTTTGATAGTGATGCTGCAAACAAAGGAAAAAACTCATCAATAAAAACAACGCAGCAAAGACAAGCAATCCTAGCTGGTTTTGTTGGTACAGCGTTATTCGTAAGTAGTGCTGCGTTGTATATCCTGGAAATGCACGTTATAGTCGTAGTTGGCGGGATTGTTGGATTGGTTTGTATAGGTTTTGCACTACATAATTCATTCAAGCTGAATACCAAGCTTGAGAAAGTATAGAACATTCCGCTCATTCTTCTTTAAATTGTTAATCAATTAATAACTGGTAAACTTTTTTGACTTAAGTTTATATCTTAAATCATATACCTTTAATGACCGAGGACGCACTGCAAACAGTAGGTTTTACGCCTTCCAGATAAGTGTTTACCTTCAAAGAATTATCTAAATTATGTTTTATTTGTGTATTTCTTTCGAAATTAAATCCTAATTTTTCACAGAGTTTTTGAAAAATTTCTCTAATAACATCAAACAAGTTCTTACCTCCCTCTTTATAATTTTTTAATTCCTTAGGAATAGTAAGTGACAATTTGCCATCTTTATAAGTTACACCATCTTTACTATCTTTAGACTCAAGTGTAAATTCAAGTGATGTAGATAGATCACACACTTTTTCTTCTGGATTATCAAGCTTAGTTACAGGTATTTCCATATCAGACTTTACTGTTATTTTATTATGGTCAGTATAATGAATATTCATTACTTTTTCAGGATCTCTTG
>NZ_JAHDJT010000160.1 GCF_023661085.1 Wolbachia pipientis | reverse complement strand
TGGAGGGGATAGCAATCTTGCATATATCCAAGCACTCCTTTCTTGCATATATCCATGTTTTACTGTATCAGAATAAATATGATCGTTATCTTTTCCAGATATATCCTAGGTTACTCGATCATGAACTTTTATTGCTTTTGTTAAAATAGCTATATTCTTTCCCTGCCAAACTATACTCTTAAGGTTTGTATCAATATGTATCATATCAGCACCAATAAAACGTACTTTCTTTATATTTGTATTTTCTACAAGTTTATTTTCTAATTGGCGTAAAATTTAATCAACAATAATGTTCTTTCTCATCACTTTAATAACCAATCGATCATCTATTCTCCTTTCTTGTATTCCTGCTGGTTTTATATAAACACCTATAACTTCCTTAAACTCGTTTATTAAGAAAAGATCTTCTTCCACCTTTAAGCTCTCTGTTGCTTTTTTCAAAACTGTAAGATTTTCATCATAAATATCTACTTCAAGCTTCATAATATTATTGATCACCTCATTAAATGATAAATCACCACGATAAAAATCTTCTAATTCCAGTTCAGCAATAACTGATTGACGACTTTTAGAGAATCTTAAGAAATTAACAAAAGTTTCTAGAAGTACCAACTCTTTTTTAGCAAAATCACTATAGACAACTATTTGTTCCAAGCACTCTTTTTTAAATCAACTTGTAACGTAAATTTTCCTTTTCTACTTTTATATTTTATTTTTACAAATACGATACTGAGTTACAGGAAATTTTGAGGGTGTCTGATAAGAAATAGAGACAGTCGTCTGGTAGAATTCTATTTGTATATTTTCGGTTTGCACAGTATAACAAATTTGATACGATTATCCTTTATTTTAGAAAAAACCCGTATACGCCATTCATGGCTCGCTATTCCTCTTAATGGTCTCGGATTCTGTTAGAATGTATAGGATTTAAGTATATACAGCATTTTATATACTTATTTTGTATATATAGCATTTTATCGTGTAGTTTCTATATTAACAATTTTGCATACGGTCGATAGTTTTGGAGTTATAGCTTTATAACAGATGTGGTGGGACACCCTGTATATACATATACTTACATAAATGTGAGTCTTAGTCAAAATGACGGGAGGTCTAGCCTTCGCGGGATAGAGTTCAACTTCGTTGAAGTGCACAAGGCATCAAACATTCTGTGACGTTCAGGAATAGTCCAGAGGCACGTTCGTGGTCTCTTGGGTGTTTCCGGAGTTAGTAGTTCATGTTGGGCCGTGCTCGCCTCACACGCACAAAAAACACTTGCTACCGGAACGCTGGGTAGAATTACACCGTCGACGGTATTTTTGTTTTATGTAAATTAAAGGACAGGAACCGAAACTATTAAAATAGACCCTGCTAACGACGCAACACGTGTCGTTAGGCGAGACTGTTTTAGAAAATGGATTAAATTGACACTATCTTTTTTAGAACAACTAATAGGTTTCGGCAGGGCACGATAACGTGACCTGAACAATTTCTCCGTCACTAATGGACAGTAATCATAACTTTATTTTAATTTATACAGACTCTTTTTAAAAAAAACTTTAATTTATAAAATCTACGCGAGGCACTAGTCGCATGCGGCCCAAACCCAGGAGTCGCCTGCTCGAGTCGCGGCCCTGCTTCGTTCAACGGATAGGTCACTAGATGTCGACGTGAACGTGAAATTTTACAACAAAAACGAAAATCAAAACAAAATTAACTCATTATTGTAACAGAAATTAGAACAGAAACGCGTGCTGGATAAACATATCACAAATGAAACTAAACAAAAGAATTAGATAAATATTCGGAAGTGTCACTCCTGCTAAAAAGAGGTTGTAAATTTTTTTATCTCTCACGAGTTGAACAC
>NZ_JAHDJT010000015.1:272-13376 GCF_023661085.1 Wolbachia pipientis | reverse complement strand
TGACCCTATACTTGACTATCAGCTTTAGCTTCAGTTTCAGCGATAATATTGCACCTATCAGGCTCTTCTAGCGCTATCTCTTGAAATCCTTTTCGAACTTTATTATAAAAATTAATGTCCATCTCTTCGTATTTATTTTTATCTTTTGCTCTGCTTAGCCCAACTTGAACATCAATATCTAGGATAAATGTGATATCTGGACGTCTAATTTTTACTAACTTATGAAGGTTCCCTATTAGCCCTAAGTCGACTCCAAGCCCATACCCTTGGTATGCAATAGTTGAATCAATAAATCGATCGCAAATCACTATCTTTCCTTCTTTTAGAGCTGGCAGTATTAATTTTTTTACATGTTCATATCTCATTGAGGCGAGCAGCAAAAGTTCAGAGATGGGATCAATATTGTCCTTAAGTAACACCCTTCTTACCTTCTCTGCAAAGTCAGTGCCACCTGGTTCTCGGGTCAATATCACATTATTTTCACCACGAATTTGCTTAAAATGACTTGCAAGTAACTCAGACTGCGTTGTTTTACCGGAGCCGTCTATTCCTTCAAAGGTTATGAACATAAATTTTATAATCGTAATGTCAAAAAAGGATATGCAAACAGTATACACAAGAACCATTTGACACTTAAGCAATAATATTATAAGCTGTGCCTGATACACAATTCTCTGTAAGCTATGGTTGCACTGAATACTCCTAAGGTAGATTTTGACTTTACCGCAAAGGATTTCAATCTTTTAGGGGAGGACAACAAACACTATACATTAAGTGACTGTCGTGGAAAAAATGGTCTTATTGTAATGTTTATATGCAATCACTGCCCTTACGTTCGATCAATTATTAGCAATCTGGTGAGCGATGTTGATTTGTTAAAAAAAGATTATCAGATAAGTACTGTTGCAATAATGCCAAATGATGTAAATGAATATCCAGAAGACTCCTTTGAAAACATGATTAATTTTGCCAAGGAAAATAAGTTTACATTTCCATATCTGATTGACAGTACGCAAGAAGTGGCTAAAGAGTACGGTGCTATTTGTACTCCTGACTTTTTTGGTTTTAATGCTAATTTAAAACTCTGCTATCGTGGGCGTTTTAATGATGCAAAAAAAGAAAAGGTTCAAAACTATAAAACAGGAAGTAGTGACTTGTTTCAAGCTATGAAATTTGTTGTAGAAACTGGGAATCCTCCGGCTGACCAAAAGTCAAGCATTGGCTGCTCAATTAAATGGTCTGATCCTACAGGTTAAATACCATGCACGGCAGCTCTCAGTATTTGTTTGATATTATAATTCTACTTTCCGCTGCTGTGTTTATAGTCATAGCGTTTTGGAAAATGAATATCAGCCCAGTGCTCGGTTACTTCGTCGCAGGCGCGTTGATTGGTTCTCATGGATTTAATCTGATACATTCAGCTGATGCAATGGATAATTTTGCAGAATTTGGCGTAGTTTTTCTATTATTTATTATAGGTCTTGAATTGACCTTTGAACGCCTTATTGCCATGCGTATCCATGTATTTGGGTTTGGTTCCCTTCAAGTTATAGTTACCATGGTAGCGATATGGTGCATTGCTCTTGCTTTTGGAGTGAACACTAACATGGCAGCAGTTATCGGCGGTGGGCTTGCGTTGTCCTCAACGGCAATAGTGTTACAGGTTCTGCAGGAAAAAGGTTCTCAAGCAAGTCAAGTTGGTAGGTTGTCAATAGCGGTGCTACTAATGCAAGACTTTGCAGTGGTACCGCTAATAGTATTAGTACCCTTACTTACTGGTAGTTCTGAAAACAGTCTGATAAGCTCACTGGCAGGTTCATTAGTACAAGCAGCTATTGCATTAGTGCTGATATTTATAACCGGTAGGTTATTACTCAGACCTTTATTTTCGGTTATTGCTAAAATGGAAAGTAACGAGGTCTTTGTATCAACAACACTCTTAATAATATTAGGAGCAGCATTTATTACCGAGCAATTTCATTTATCAATGGCACTGGGCGCATTCGTTGCTGGGTTATTAGTCGCAGAAACAGAACACAGGCACTCGGTGGAACATGCGGTGTTGCCATTCAAAGATTTATTTCTCGGCTTATTCTTTATGACTGTCGGTATGTCTATCGATATTGACCTTTTACTCAATAAATTGCCGCTAATTACTTTATTGTCGATCACCCTTATCGTTTTAAAAACATCTATCATATACGTATTGTGTAGATTTTTTGGGTTTAAGAGTGCACCTGCCATACAAGCTGGATTATTGCTTGCCCAGGGTGGTGAATTTGCATTTATCCTGTTTCGCTTAGCAGATGAGTTAGACGTACTACCAAGTGAAATTGCTCAAGTGCTTATGATGGTAACTACGGTAACTATGGCTTTCACTCCTCTTCTATCGGGACTTGGAGAGTGGATAGCAAATTCATTTAGCACTGAGAAAGTAATATTAGACGATGAAGCAATTGAGACAGACACACAAGATCTCTATAACCATGTAGTAGTTGCTGGATTCGGCAGGGTAGGATATATGGTAACAAAAATGCTTACCGCAGAGCATCTAAGTTACGTTGTTGTAGACATTCAATCAAAGGTAGTCAAAGAAGGGAAAAGTGATAGCTTTCCTATATATCTTGGAGATGCTACGAGATATGAAATCTTAAAATCAGTAGGAATAGAAAGAGCCCAAGCTCTCGTAATTTCAATAAAGAACGAAGTTACTATAAAGAAGATTGTTTCTCTAGTTGCAACAAATTTTCCACATGTAAATATTATAATACGCTTACCAGACCTGAGTAATGTAGAAGCTTACAAAGATCTAGGGGCTAGTAAAATTATTCCGGAGACATCTGAGATTGGGTTGCAGCTTGGTGGAGCAGCACTGAGCCTAAGTGGTATTAGCGAAAGCGGAGTTGAGTCCTTAAAAAGTAGATTTAGGAAAGGCAATTATAGCATGATAAAGGATATTAGCAGCGATATAGATGAATGATTATTTCTTCAGTTCTTCTCTTGTTATCCTAACGTTGATGTCAGCCACTTGAGTGGCGTTTATTTTGTCTATAATAAACAACACACCAAATCAAGGAAAGTGCAAACCAAGTTATCGCGTATTCCAAGTGTTTCATCGGCTGTATAGTTAACTTATTGCTGAAACCCTTCTGCCACAGCATACACTGCTCTAGCTTAATACCGAGTTCATTGGAGATTTCTTCTGTACTTAGGGTAAACCATGTGTTCAAAGCAGTATCATTTTTGATTAACCAACTTTTGCTTTTACTGCTATCGCAATATAAAACTCCACTTGCAGCTATTTTCTCAATTCTTGCTCCTTCCTTTTTTTTCTCTCTTACTATTCCTTTATTCACTAGCATGTAATGTCCATTAGTGAGCAGCATAGGAGACAGCACATGATAACCGCGCTGCCCTGCAAAAACGTATAGCTCTATGTCACTTAAAATCCCATCAATCTTGATGTGTCTGTAGTTAAATTTTGCAAGATCATTATTGGGTAATAGATGGACAACTGGAAGATTCATATTTTTGATAATATTGTTCTTCCAGCTCAACCTAAATAATTGCCACAACCCTAATAAAAAAAGAAGTAAGCAAGGTATAATTAAGATGAATATTGTTTTTTTTAACACCTTACATTTGTGTTTTTAGGTAATTTTCAACACCTATAAGTTCAATAAGAGCAATTTGCTCTTCGATCCAATGGTAGTGCTCTTCCTCATTTTTCAATAGTTCCTCTAATAAGATTACACTAACAAAATCTTCCTCTTTTTTAGCAACAGAAATTGCTTCCCTATAGTCTTTTAAACCTTCTTCTTCTAATTTTAAGTTATCTTCCAAGATTTTTCGTATTGTATCTTTTGTAAACTTCCCGTCATACTTTGAGATTTCATTTGTGTCCTGAAAGTTTGGTATACCTTTAAGTAATAAAATCCTTTCTGCTAGCTTATTTGCATGCTCAAGTTCCTCGTCAAGCTCGTTTTTCATTTTCTCTGCGAGTTTATTGATCCCACTATCTTTGAGAATTGTAAAATGCAAAAAATATTGGCGTATAGAAGTCAACTCACCAGTGAGTGATTTATTCAAATGCTTTATTATTATCTCTTTATTCATAACCTTCCTTTAGTTTTATCTATTAGTATAATCCATATGACAATGAGTATCATAGCAATAGATCTCTTGCATAACCTTTTTCCGATTTTGTGTCAAAGCTTGCTTCTGCTCCTCAAATTGACTATGCCTAGTTGTTGAAGTAAGGTAATTATTGCAGTAGCCCAGAAATTAGCTGTAATTATACATAGAATGTTGGTTGATAAAACAGAATTTTGTTATTAAAAAATATAGGAGGAACATAAATTTTACTCAAGGTAGTAATGCCAATGGAAAGGATAAGCAAGAGCAGAGTGAAACTTAGATTTCATATTAGACATGTTGCCTTTCACTTCTGCCTAACAAGTATAATGCAGCTCAACTGCCATATAAGACTGTGGAGAGAACTGTGGAAGCGTACTACTTTAATTTACGTAAAATTATTAAGGGTTATGGAGGTATTTTGATTTATATAAAAATTATTGTTGACTTATGTACAGAGCCTCTGTTGTTCCAATGTCCTCCCAATAGGTATATTTATGATTAGAATTACTTTTTCAGCTGAACAAAAAGTAGAAGAATACAGCGGTAGAGTTACTGGTTTTGACACACTACAACCAGGCGTTTTAAAAGAAGCCGTTGCCCTAAAGGTAAATGGTGAGTTATATGATCTCTCACGTGAAATTGAATCTGACACAGAAATAGAGGTGATACAACTCAGTGACGAAATGGGTTTGGATATAATAAGGCATGATGCTGCTCATATAATGGCTCAGGCAGTGAAAGAGCTCTTTCCTAACACTCAGGTTGCCATTGGCCCAACAATTCAGGATGGCTTCTACTATGATTTTGCTACGGACCGTACCTTTACCACGGATGACTTTGCTGCAATAGAAAAGAAAATGAAAGAAATCATAAAAAGCAACCACAGATTTGTTCGAGAAGTTTGGACGCGTAAGCAAGCAATAGATTTTTTTAGCGGTATAGGTGAAAAATATAAGGTTGATATTATCTCCTCCATACCAGAGAGTGAAAATCTAACTGTTTATAGACAAGGAGATTTTGTTGACTTGTGCCGTGGTCCGCACTCGCCATCAACAGGTAGAGTCAAAGCGTTTAAACTCATGAAAGTTGCAGGAGCATACTGGCGTGGTGATGCTAATGGCCCGATGCTACAGCGAATATATGGCACCGCGTGGCGAAATAAGGATGAATTAAACGCTTATCTTGAGCGTTTGGAGGAGGCGGAAAAACGCGATCACCGCAAGATTGCTAAGGATATGGACTTGTTTCACATCCAAGAGGAAGCTGTTGGGCAAGTTTTTTGGCATGAACAGGGATATACTTTATATAACGTTCTTGAGTCTTACATAAGGAAAAAATTAATAAACAATGGCTATACTGAAGTGAAAACTCCTATTTTAGTAAGCAAGGAGTTGTGGGAAAAATCAGGGCATTGGGATAAGTTTCGTGAAAACATGTTTATCGTTGATGAATTTGAAAGTAAAAAGCTAGCAATAAAACCCATGAATTGTCCTTGTCACGTGCAAATTTTTAACTCTCACACCAGAAGCTACCGTAATTTACCGATACGTATGGCAGAGTTTGGTACATGTCATAGAAACGAAAGTTCAGGTTCATTGCATGGACTGATGAGAGTGCGTGGTTTTACGCAGGATGATGCGCACATTTTTTGCATGGAAGAGCAGATTAATTCTGAGACTGTAAAATTTTGCGGTCTTTTAAAAGAAGTATATTCAGAGCTTGGGTTCAATGAAATCTCCGTGAAATTTTCAGACCGTCCAAATATTAGAGCAGGAGATGATGAAGTGTGGGACAGAGCCGAAAAAGCGCTGCTTGAAGCTGTCAGAGAAGCAGGTTTAAGCTATGAGCTCAACCCTGGTGAAGGTGCATTTTATGGCCCAAAGTTAGAGTTTGTTTTGAAAGATGCAATAGGTAGAAATTGGCAATGTGGAACATTGCAAGTTGATTTCATTCTACCAAAACGCCTGGAGGCTTTCTATATAGGAGCAGACGGACAAAAGCACCATCCTGTTATGCTACACAGGGCAATTCTTGGAACTTTTGAACGCTTTATTGGAATTTTAATAGAGCATTATGCAGGAAAATTTCCACTGTGGCTTGCTCCAACGCAACTTGCCATTCTAACCGTTACAAGCGAAGCTGACGATTATGCTACAGAAATTTACAACATTTTAAAAAAACAAGGTGTTAGGGTTAAAGCCGATTTAACCAACGAGAAAATTAGTTATAAGATACGCTTGCATAGTTCAAACAAGATTCCTATATTATGGATTGTAGGCAAAAATGAAGTTGCGGGTAAAATGGTGTCAGTGAGAAATTTAGGGTCAGAAAAACAGGAGTCTTCTTCCTACAAAAAAGCTGCTGAATTGCTATTAAAAAGTATTAACCTTAGTCAAGGGAGTTAAAATTTGCAAACTAAAAAACACAGAATTAATGAATCCATTACAGCTGAGGAAGTACGCTTAGTTGACCAAAATGGTAAAATGGTTGGGATTGTGGCAATAAAGCAGGCTTTGGAATCTGCTCAGAATATCGGCTTAGATTTAGTGGAAATTGCGCCTAACTCAACTCCTCCAGTATGTAAAATACTGGATTACAGCAAGCAAAAGTACGATGCAAAAAAGAAAGCAAGTGAAGCAAAGAAGAAACAAAAAACGTTAACGATAAAAGAAATTAAGATAGGTCCCAATATTGGCGATCACGACTATGAAACAAAATTGCGTCATGTAAGGGATTTTCTTACACATGGACACAAAATCAAAGTCACAATGAAATTTAGAGGTAGAGAGCTCATAAACACTGAGGTTGGGGTGGAAAAACTGGAACGGTTAATTAGAGATACCGAAGATATTGCAAAGGTAGAATTAGCACCTAAACGAGAAGGAAATCAATATTTTCTAACTCTGATTGCTAGGTAGCAAAATTTATTCACGTTAAACTGGTTTTTGCTTGAATTAAATAAACTACATTTATAGTTCTAGGGTGTGATTAAAATATGAGAAATTACTATTAAAGGAAAAATTTCACCAATCAATTTTTTTGTCTCTTGTTTTAATTTGCAATACAGATATTAAACTGATTAATGCACAGGCAGTAAGATAAGTACCTGCTGCAAGTTTTGTTTCGGTTTTTTCTATCAGCCACATGCATATAGAGGGAGAGAGGCCACCAAAAATTCCTGCAGAGATATTATGTGCTAGGCTAAAACCAGTACATCTAACTTGCGTTGGAAACAACTCACAAGCAAGAGAATTATATATTCCAAAAGACGCACCTATTGGTATGCTCATCAATAGAAAAGTGAATGCTACAATATAGCGGTTATCATATGATAATAGCGAAAACGCCGGTAAGCTAACACAAGCTAAAACTACTAATATAGGAATCATCACGTTTTTCCTTCCTACTTTGTCAGATAGTGTTGCAAGCAACACTGCGGATACTCCAAATGTAATTTCAACCATAACCCTTACTACATTTTTAATATCGATGCCTGAGAGAGTAAGTTCTTTTACAGATATATTGTAAAACATGATTGCTGAATAAACAATTGCATTTTGGGCAACGCCAAGTCCAATTGCTAGCACAAATGCTTTTTTATAAGTTCTGATTAGCTCTAAAAATGGAGAATTAGATAAGCTTTTATTTTGATCATGAGTTTTATATGCTAGACTCTCTTCCATTATGTATCTTATTAAAAAGCCTATTATTCCCATAACGGAGCAGAAATAAAAGAGCAACCTCCAGCCCCAAATTTCATAATTTTCACCTGTAAACTTTTTGCAAATAGCTATCATTATAAAGCATGTAATAGAACCAAGAGCACCGCTGAAAGCTTTCATGCTACCTAAAAAGCCTAAATTTTTTTTATCGACCGAATGCTCTATTAAAAAGGCTGAGTTGATACTCGTTTCTCCACCTGCTGCCATTCCCTGTATTATTCTACAAAGTAGAAGCAATATAGGAGAAAACATTCTGATTTCTCTAAAGCTTGGTATAACCGCAATTGCAGTAGATGATATCGAAACTAATATTACGGAAGTTAGCAAAATTTTCCTCCTGCCGTACTTATCTCCAATGTAGCCAAAAATAAATGCACCAAGTGGTCTAAATCCAAATCCAATTGCGAAACTGCCAAGAAATTTGATTGTGCTTAAATAATCATTTTCTGAAGGAAAAAAAACATTGCTTATTATATGCATCAAAGCTCCAAACAGAGTTAACTCATACCATATAATCATGTTGCAGATTATGCCTGATAGTATTGCTCTTTGAATGTTATTCATGATTTCTCAGTTTAATATGATCTAGAGTACTTAGTCAATGACCTGCAAAGACAACTCACGTAAATGTCTATTGTCTACCTCAGAAGGAGCACCCATTAGAACATCCTCACCCTGCTGATTCATAGGAAAACAGATTACCTCGCGAATGTTTGGCTCGTCAGCAAGCAGCATCACCATTCTATCAATTCCTGGAGCTATTCCGCCATGAGGCGGCACTCCGAATCTGAATGCACGCACAAGTGCACCAAACTTTGTATCAACTTCCTCCTTGCCATAACCTGCAATGGCAAAAGCTTTGTACATAATATCCAGTTTGTTATTGCGGATTGCCCCGCTTGATAGTTCTACCCCATTACAGACGAGATCATATTGGTAAGCAAGGATGTCTAGTGGATTTTTTTCCTCTAAATCTTTCAAGCCGCCATGAGGCATGGAGAATGGGTTGTGAAAGAAATCAATTTTTTTACTTTTATCGTCGTATATGAAATATGGAAAATCAATAACCCAACAGAACTTGAAGATATTGTCATCTATCAGACCCAGTTCTGACCCTAAAAGAGTGCGCACTTTTCCTGCGATTGTTGCTGCTTCATTTTCTTGATCAGAAGCAAAGAACACGCTATCCCCGGACTCCATATTCGTTATTTCCCTTATGCGACTTAACCTATTGTCATCAAGGAATTTAGCAATTCGTCCTTTTGCAGTTCCATCTTTATCAAACGTTATATATCCAAGCCCTTTGGCGCCGAATTCTTTCTGTGCGTGTTCTATCTTTTTATCAAAAAAGCTACGTGGTTCCTCTGCTGTTTTGGGAGCAGGGATAGCTCTCACTACCATGCCACGTTCAATATTGCTTTTGAAAATATTGAACCCTGAATCGCGGAAAACTTCTGTAACATCGCTGATTAATAATGGATTACGCAAATCTGGCTTGTCAGAGCCATACTTAAGCACCGCCTCTTTGTATGTAATGCGTGGAAAGTCTTTGTCAACAGACTTGCGAGAAAATTTGACGAACACTTCATATAAAATAGATTCAATAACGTCAAATATGTCCTCTTGAGTTACAAAAGACATTTCAAGGTCTAGCTGATAAAATTCCCCAGGAGAACGATCAGCCCTTGCACCTTCATCACGAAAACACGGTGCAACTTGAAAATATTTATCAAACCCTGAAACCATGAGCAACTGTTTGAAAATCTGTGGAGCTTGTGGCAATGCATAGAACTTGCCAGGATTTAGCCTGCTTGGCACTAGGTAGTCGCGTGCTCCTTCAGGAGAGGAAGCAGTGAGTATTGGAGTTTGAATCTCTAAAAATCCTTGCTCTATCATGAGCCTGCGGAGTTCTGCAATGATTTGTGAGCGCAAAATAATGTTGTTACGGACCTTTTCACGCCTTAAGTCAAGAAATCGATATCTGAATCTCATGTTTTCTGGGTATTCTTGCTCACCGGTAATGCTTGCCAATATACTTCTTTCTTCTTTTGCTATTTCTTCATCATGGTGGAACTCAACTTCCGATTCAACGCGCAAATTGTTGACTATCACCTCGATTTCTCCGGTAGAAATAGAGCTGTTTACCGTATCTTCAGTCCTAGCCTTGACTATGCCCGTAACAGTAATTACACTTCCTGATTTTAAATTTGATATTTCATCAAAAAAATCTTTATCGTTATTGAATACCAACTGAGTAATTCCATAAAAGTCTCTTAAATCAACAAAGATCAGGTTGCCGTGGTCGCGCCTGCGGTATAACCACCCAGATAGGGTCACTTCCTTTTCTACATCGTTCTTCCCCAGTTCGTTGCACGTGTGAGTTTTGTAGCAGTTCATATTCGTTTGGTCACCAGAATTTTTTAAGTAGTATAGAAATAAACCTTATTGTATACAAGCCCATTCATCGCATATTTACACAACTTGCGAGATAGAGAAATGTTGCTTTGTGCTGCCTTTGCTCACACATAAGTTTGCAGAATTTCTATAATTGCGGTATAATAATAAGGGTGTTTTCAACAAACCTGGATACGAAAAATGCCATTTGCACAGATCATAGTATATAGCATAACATTACTTGCTGCAGCTGCAGTATTTTTCTTTTTGAGAAATATATACAAGAACCGAATTCGAAAAGTCATGTTTCCTAAAAAAGCCCTTGAAGAAGAGTGGGAGGAAGACAGAAAATTCAATGAATTATATCAAAAGAATAAGCAAAAAGAGTTGATGAAACATCAAGAAATGCTGCGCGAAAAGCAAAAAGATATACAGATTTACAAAGAAGATCCAGAAATAGTTGACATAGCAAAACCAGTAGGCAAATGGACAAAGATGGTTATGATGGGTAATGGTTTAATGCAGCGTTTTGCACAATTGATACATAGAGAAGGTGGACAGAAAGGATTTTGGGAGCTATTTATAAAAGCTCAAGCTTCAACTAAGGGTAAGTATAAAGGGAAAGGCAGGTAATTCATGCTTGAATGTGAAAATTTATCCTGCACCCGTAATAATAAGATATTATTTAAAAATCTCAGTTTTCAAGCTAAGCTAAAATCTAAGATCTTAATTACTGGTCCAAATGGTAGTGGTAAAACCAGCTTAATCAGAAGCTTATCCGGACTATTGCCACCAGTATCAGGCAACATAATGCACTGTGGAAAAGACATATATGATGACCCAAAGTCTTATATACCTTCTATGGTTTATATAGGGCATAAAAATGCCTGCAAGAATAGTCTAACTGTTGCTGAAAACATGGAACTCTGGGCAGGAATACGAGATACTAAAGAATTGATTATGGCCGCTGTCTGTTGTTTACAGTTACAACCTGTACTTAATATTAGGTATGGTGAACTTTCTGCAGGTTGGAAAAGAAGAGTTGCACTTGCTCGTCTTTTAATCTCTAATGCGAATGTTTGGCTGATAGATGAACCATTTTGTAATCTTGATAGTGCAACCTGTGAATTAGTGCTGAACCTAATCTCAATACGTTCTGAGCAAAACGGTATAGTAATTATTACAGGACATAGCTCTACGAAGCAATTGTGTGATTTTACTACAATTGACCTTATGCTTTTTGCGTAATTGAAGACCTCACCCTTTCGCCTTCTACTTCATTGAAAATGCCGCATGGTTTTTTTGCAGCAATTTCTCGAATGCCTTTCATAATAGAATATACTACTAGTGCTAAACCGAGGGTCATAACAGTTAGCGTAGTTAATACTGCTAATTGCACTCTTATCTCTAAACTTGTTTTTGCTCCATTTTCTCTTAGGAATTGAGTCATACCTTGATTGCTTTTCTGCATGGCAAGGTCTAAAGGAGTCAATCCCTTTTCATCTTTTGTGTTAACGTTCGCTCCTTGTTTTAAAAGAAGCTCTGTCTTTTTTATATCACCTTCTTTTACTGCACGAAGTAAGCGGCTTTCACCATTTATCTTATTCTCAATATCTGCTCCATAAGATCTTAATACTTCAATAGCTTTCTCATTTTCACTATTAAGCGCGATATCCAAAGCATCCATTCCAGCTTTATTTTTATAATTGATAAAGCTCTTTAACTTATTCCTGCCGAAGTTTTCTACATATTGCTCAATGATGAGTTTTACTACTTTCTCAGGACAATTATTAGCAGCAGGAAAAAGTACTGTATTGTTATTATTGTCTCTTCTTGTTATGTCTGCTTTGAGTTCGCCTATCAAATACTTGATAACTTCTATTCTGCTATCGTTTTCTGCTTCGGTGCATTGCCTGGTAGCCACAAACAGGGCTGCTCGTCCATTATTATCTGTATCTTCAATATTTTGTCCATTATCAACCAAGGCTCGTATTATACTTTTGTTTCCATATAAAGCAGCAAAGTGGAGAGGAGTGTGTCCTTCGGTGCTTTCTCTTTCATCGATTATTGCACCATGGTTAATTAGTAGTTCTATAAATTCTGGCGTACTTGCAAAAATCGCCAAGTGCATTGGTGTTAAATCATCTTTACCATGATTGTCGGTTTTTGCGTTAACATTTGCTTCATTTTTTATCAGCAATTTCGCTATTTCTAGTTGTTTGCGTCCGATGGCAATATGTAGTGGTGTATGATTGCGTTCATAATTATCATTGACGTTTGCACCATACTTTACCAGTAGCTTTGCAACTTCAGCATTACCCTTCCAAATTGCAACGTATAAAGGGGTACGTCCATCTTCATTATGTGCGTCAAGATTTGTCCTTAAATCAACTAATTTTCTAATTAATTTCTCAATTACCTCTAATTGAGCAGTTTTATCTAGTTTAACCCATTCTTCTTCTTTTTCTATGATGTCAGAAAGTAAGTTCGACATACAGTAAGGACCTCTAAGTTCCTCTGAACTTAGCTTTATTTCTTGCGTCCCTACTCTAAGAGAACATTCTTCTATTTCCTCTATCATAAGAAATTGTGCACATGTTAATTCATATATTGTTAAGGACTGTTATTAAATTTTTATTAATATTAGTAATGATTAAAATTTTAGTCAAAACGAAAGCAGACTTCTCGCATGACCTAGAAAAAAGACAGTTATTTTAAATATTGGCGTTTTCTGTAACGCTGCATGCTCTCAAATTGCTTTCGCTATAAATATTAAGAAATTTACCAATCGAAAAAAGGCAAAGAAATCCCGAGTGGCGATTTTTGACTCTAAAATACTTTAAATTGGCGC
>NZ_JAHDJT010000015.1:0-262 GCF_023661085.1 Wolbachia pipientis | reverse complement strand
CATTTCATTTTACAATGGCATTATCCAAGAAGCCTTTTCGTGTCATCCAAGTAGCCCTCTTCTTGTCATCCCAGCGTCCCCCTTTCCTGTCATCCCAACGCGCGACGCTGGGATCTCATTTCACTTTATGACAACATTTGTTGTAAAAACAAATGTTCGTTCATAGATTGCAACTAGCTATAAATATTAAGAAATTTACCAGACGAGAAAAAAAGGCAAAGAAACCCCGAGTGGCGAGTTTTGACTCTATAATACTTTAAAT
>NZ_JAHDJT010000159.1 GCF_023661085.1 Wolbachia pipientis | reverse complement strand
TTAAAACTTCGGGTTTTCAAGCTGAAACGCGCTTATAAGTCGTTTAAGACATCACTCAACGCCGGATTTTAAAATAGAGAGTGGAATAACTAGCTACCTCGGGGTTTTATTGTCTTTTTTCCCTGTCTGGTAAGTTTCTTAAATACTATAGCTTAGACTAGTTGCGCTTAAAAGCAGCTAAATTGCAGCGTTTAAGGCATAAAAACGCCAATACTAAAAGTAAATACTGACCGGGGCTTCTTTTGCTTTTTTTCAGCCTTGCTACTCGTTAGCGCCGCATTAGCTATATCACATGGGATTTTGCAATAGGCCCAGCTTAACATAAAAATTTTGACTTTTTGAAATTTTTTGGTTACACTTAAGTATAGCTGTGGAGGAGATACTATGAGCAGAGAAGAAGCTTTAAAAATATTAGGCTTAAATGCGAATCCCAGTGAAAAAGACATCAAAGAAGCACGTAACACACTAGCCCTTCAGTATCATCCAGATAAAAACTCAGATAAAGAACAGGAAGAACTTAAAAAAGCTGAAGAGAAATTTAAACAGTTACAAGCTGCATATAAGCTTCTTGCTGGAACAGGTGCAAAAGAGGTTGTGTTACTCCATGACGAAGACTTAGATAGAGTTAGCTGTACTGAGGATTTAAAATTTTGCTTATATACGGCTCTCTTCAATCGAGATATAGCGTTTCTTAAAAAGCTTTTTTCCAAATTCAAAAGCAGTAAGGGTGGAGAATTTGGTGATTACATCAATGCAATGTGTGTACAGGACCACTTGCCGTTGGGTGTTGCTATCAATTCGTACAATATTGATCTTGTAAACCTGCTCTTAGAGAATGGTGCTAACCCTAACATAAAAATATTTTGTGAGCGTACTCCATTATGTTATCCTGGAATTGTCAAATATGGTAACATTGTCAAACTACTTTTAGATTATGGTGCTGACCCTAATACACGAGTATATGGTCTTGCTCCATTAGATATAGCCGGAGATGATAGGTTCTATGAAGTTGCAGAATTACTTTTAAAATATAGAGCTGATCCTAATGCACAAGGTGATTTTGGTTATACTACATTGCATAGGGTATACAAACACTATAGAGTTGCAGAATTACTTTTAAAATATGGCGCTGACCCTAATATACAGAATATATTTGGTAGTACTCCATTGCATGAAATAATTCATTGTAATGAGTATGAATGTGAAAAAGAAAAAACCTTAGCGTTGTTTTTGAAGTATGGTGCAGATTCTAATGCAGCTGATCATCATGCAAAAGACTACTACATGAAAAGACTCATAAAACGTACTCCATATTTTGCTAATAGTGGGATAATAAATTGCATTAAGACGCTTGTTTTGCCATATGGTAGCAATGATAAAGTTAAAAAGTTAATGGCTGAATATGGTAGTGTTGATAGACGCTATCTCATTAGCCAATCGGGATTTGCTTGTTGTTGCTTGATGGTAGCTTCTACTACTCTGTTTAGTATGGCTTCCCCTTGGTGCTATGTACCAACAGCAGTGTTTGCACTCGCTGCATGTTTTTTCGTTAAAAATGCTGTACAGGCAGCATTTTTTGCAAAAACAAAAGAACCTTCTCCTGAGTTTACTGAAGTTATTACTGAAAAAGTAGTAAATAGTGCTGAGCTAAATGCTGAGAACAATTCTCAAGAAATCAATAGTGCATTAGTTTAACCCACAACTATACGAACATTGTGATTTAAGATTAATCTCCACCAGGAAGAATGTCATTCCAACGCGTGACGCTGGCATCTAGGAATTTTATCAGGTTAGTGAATATAAAAGCTCCCCGGGCCGGATTCGAACCAGCGACCAATTGGTTAACAGCCAACTGCTCTACCACTGAGCTACCGAGGAATAAACTGGTTT
>NZ_JAHDJT010000158.1 GCF_023661085.1 Wolbachia pipientis | reverse complement strand
AAATAGAGAGTGGAATAACTAGCTACCTCGGGGTTTTATTGTCTTTTTTTCCTGTTTGGTAAATTTCTTAAATATTATAGCTTAGACTAGTTGCGTTTAAAAGCAGCTAAATTGCAGCGTTTAAGACATAAAAACGCCAATACTAAAAATAAATACTGACCAGGGCTTCTTTTGCCTTTTTTTCTCACCTGATAAATTTCTTAAATATTTATTACTAAAGTAGTATCCTAGATCCCAGTATCAAGCATTGGGATGACAAGGAGAGGGTACTGGGATGACAGGAGGAGGGGGCACTGGAATGATGGGAGAAGGAGCTACTGAGATGAGACCATTCTTTTTTCTGGATGCCAGCTTTTATCTACTTTGATAGGGAAATATAAGAAAGTTTTTATGGTTGATTTTTAGACAAAATATAGAATTTCGATAAATTTAACCTTTTTATGAAACTATACAGCAATGATAAATAAACTAAGAGAGAAGGGTTATGGTAATAGAGAAGGAAAAGTTTTTTGAAATAATAAAAAATGTCAGTGAGAGTAAAGATCTGAATGAGAATAATCTACTTGAAAAAATAAAAAATGAATTGCTCAAAAAAGATGAGGGAAAATATAGCACTTATAACGATTTAAGAATAGATAAGATGTTCAGTGTATTAGTAGACTCAGGCAAAATTGTAAATTATACATTGTTACATCTTGCTGTGGAATGTGAAAATGCAAGAGTGGTAGAATGCCTACTACAAAACAACAGAATAAAAGTTGATGAAACAATATATGAACTTGATGGGGCTAAGTCTAAGCTAACCGCTCTGCACATTGCTGCTTCGCACGGTTGTCAAGAGATAATACGGCTCTTACTAGATGCTAACGCAAACCCCCTACTAGAAAATAGTGAAGGCCTAACTCCAAGAGGGATGGTTTGTAATGTGCCAAACAAGGATGCTATAATAAAGATGTTAGAGAAAGGAGAAATACGCTATGCTACAAATCAATCTGAGGCGAGAGCTACGAGAAGACAAACTTATAGAAGCAGTAATACCTTATTACAGCCTAATAATAAAGCTTCAGAAGATTACAGAAATAATGAACAGACTTCTTCAAACTCAATCATTAATAAAAACAATACAAACAAAGTAGATGATACATTAGAAAGAGAACAGGCTCTAAGAGAAAGAGAGGCTAAAGCGCAACAGTTAAAAGAGGCAGAACAACCATTTGCCGCTAATCGGAAGCGTGTAAAGCAAGAGTATTTGCACAATCAATATCTAGAGCAGTGTGCTCTACATAATGGGGAACAGGATTCTTTAGATTTGACTACTGATGAAAGTAGTAGTAACGACAGTGGAATATATGTTTCTACAGAAGAAGCCCATGAAGATTTAGCAAAATATTTAGAAGAATATGAAGGAGATGTTGATGCAAAGGATGGCAATGGGCGTACCTTTCTACATTTTGCTGTTGAGATAAACAATGAGAAATCAGTAAAACTTTTGATAGCACGTGGAGCAGATGTTAATGCACAGGATAGAGATAAAAGGATCCCTTTACATTTTGCTGTTGCAGAGAACAATGAGGAACTAGTAGAGCTTTTGATAGAACATGGAGCAAATGTTGATGCGCAAAATAAAGATGGACTGACTCCTTTGCACTACGCTGTTGCGGCTAGAAATAAGGAATTAGTAAAACTTTTGATAGAACATCAAGCAAATATTGATGTACAGGGCAAAGATAAACGCACCCCTCTATATTTTGCTGCTAAACGTGGTTATGTAGAGATTATAGAATGTTTAGTAGATAGCGGAGCAAGCGTTAATACACAAGATAAAGATGGATATACTCCTTTATATTTTATTAATGAATATATAAAAATTATAAAATCTCTAAAATTAGAAAAATCTGAGATTACATATATC
>NZ_JAHDJT010000157.1 GCF_023661085.1 Wolbachia pipientis | reverse complement strand
GTTTCATTTATTTTTTAGGAAATTCTTACCTAAAATAAGATAAATTATTAACTTAGCTACTTAATATTTAAATGATTTTTACATCATCTTCTTCCCTCCTTATGTCACTTTTCCTTAACTTGACGCGTATGCAACGGTACACACTCTCGTTACTAAAGGTAATCCCACCCAGGAGAAATAGCTAAAAACTATTTCTCCTCTTTAGTCTCAACCCTCAAAAAAACCGGCGTAGGTTTAGGTAGTGTAACACCTAAGCTTACGCACGCGTTGCACAGAGATTTTAAATCTCGTTGTCCTTTTGGAATTTGTACTTGATCTAGTATCATTTCAGCTGACCTTGGGACAATTGGTTGCAATAAAATGCCAATTATTCTGATATATTCGAGTAACTTGTAGATTACTAAATTCATACGCTCTCTGCTGGTTTTACTCAATATCCAGGGTGCACTTTTATCTATATAAGCGTTGGCTTTAGAAGAGATGTTGATAATTGAAAGTATAATCTGGTTAAACTCATACTTTGACAGGTGATCCATCGCTTTATCGAGTATGGCTTTGCAATTTGGGAGGTTTTCCTCGCCTTTTAGTAGGCTTTGATCAACCGTCGGTACAATTCCCGAGCATTGTTTGTGTAAAAATGAAATTGTTCTTTGCACTAAATTGCCCATATTGTTTGCCAGTTCTGAGTTTATTCGGCTGATCATACTTTTTTTGCTAAAGTTGCCATCTTGACCAAAGCTTGCTTCTCGGAGGAGAAAATAGCGTAGCTGGTCGACACCAAACTCTTGCGCTAAGCCAATTGGATCTATGATATTGCCAAGAGACTTGGATATTTTTTCTCCCTCGTTTAGCCACCAACCATGAACCGCAATTTGTTTTGGCAGTGGCAAATCTGCTGCAAGGAGAATCGCCGGCCAATATACGGCGTGAAAGCGCAATATGTCTTTACCGATTACATGAACGTTGGAAGAGCTGCCATTTGCCCAAAACCTCTTATATTCTTCACCTTCAGTACCAGGAAAGCCTACTGACGTGAGATAATTAGTGAGTGCATCAATCCAGACATAGATTACGTGTTTGTCATTGCCTGGCACTTTTATCCCCCAATTAAAGCTAGTGCGAGAGATTGAAAGGTCAGTGAGTCCTGATCTTACAAACGATACTACTTCATTTTTTCTACTCTCAGGAAAGACAAAATTTGGCTGATTTTCATATAACTCCAGTAATTTGTTCTGCCAATTCGACAAACGAAAAAAGTAGCTTTCTTCTTTTATCCACTGAACTTCTGCACCTGTTGGCGCTTTGCCATCTATCAGCTCCGATTCCTGATAAAATGCTTCATCACGGACTGAATACCAACCTGAGTAAGAATCCAGATATATTTGTCCTCTCTCTTCAAGCCTATTCCACAGAGCTATTACAGCTTTTTCGTGACGTTCTTCCGTAGTGCGGATAAAATCATCATATTGAAAATTCATGGACTTAGCTAATTCCCTAAATGAAACGCTTACTTCATCTGTAAATTCTTTTGGCTGCATTCCCCGTGCTTTGGCTGCTTTCTCGATCTTTTGCCCGTGCTCATCTGTACCAGTAGTAAATTTGACGTTCTTTCCAGCAAGTCTCATAAACCTTGCCACTACATCGCATAAAAGGGAGGTGTATGCGTGACCAATGTGTGGTTTGTCGTTTACGTAATATATTGGCGTGGTAATGTAAAAGTTTCCAAATTGCTCCATTATTCAGTGCTTAAAGCTTTATCGTATCTGCACTAGTTGTAAAAATCAATAGCTACCGGGCTTTATTACATAATAGTAGACAACAGTGGAAAAAAGCTACCCAACAGAAACAAAAAAACTGCTTGACAAATTTCTCCGGTTCCCTTATTATAGTACTGAAGCTATTTGTTTAACTTCCCAATCTGTACAGGTTAAA
>NZ_JAHDJT010000156.1 GCF_023661085.1 Wolbachia pipientis | reverse complement strand
AAAATAGATGAAGATATTACCGAAAGAGAAGATGAGCATAATCAACTAAAAAATAATTTTAAACGATTTAGATTTGAAACTTTTTTGAATTTTTGGGAATGAAAGAAGCAATAGAAGCGTTACATCAAAGGATAAAGGATTTAGCAGTAAGTAGCACAGCTGATCAACTGGCATATCTTGCAAAATCGCTGGAATTGATAGCAGATAAAAAAGCTATTTCTGATATTGCGCAAATGACTAAAGTAAAAGAAATAATTGATGCACTACAAGAAAGGCTTAGGGATTTAGCAGTAAACAGTACACCAGATCAATTAGCATATCTTGCTAAAGCACTGGAATCAATAATCGGTAAAAGTTCAGTTTCTGAAATTGTACAGATGACAGATGGTAAGTTAAATGAACTTTTAAGCGCTGCAAGGACGCACTTAAGCGACATAAACAGCAATAAGGAAAATTCAATATCTGCAATAACTGAAGCGAAAACAGATTCTGTCAATGAAATTAACAAGCTTAGGGATAATTCCTTAAACACTTTAAAAGCATCATCAGATTCACATATATCGCTACTTGATACGAGAAAGAATGCCAATATTGCAGCAATAAATAGCATTAGTAACAGTCATAAAGATGGTCTTAAAGGTTTAGTAGAAGATTTTCGTGCTGTTAATAATGTACCATCTGGCTCATCAATTATAGGAGAAATAGAAACTCGAATTGAAAACATCTCTAATGAGGTAAAAACTCGGGATGAACAGTTAAAAGCGTCTCTTATAAATGAAATAAGAAAGCGCAATATGGTTGAATCAGGGTCATTACCTTTCTTATTTGGTGTACTTGGCAGAAAAAATAATTACTTTGGCCACGGAACTTTTACAACAGAGCTTGGAAAGTGGAGTAGTGATATAAC
Source organism: Wolbachia pipientis (assembly GCF_023661085.1). Taxonomy (GTDB): domain Bacteria; phylum Pseudomonadota; class Alphaproteobacteria; order Rickettsiales; family Anaplasmataceae; genus Wolbachia. The sequence goes on along the minus strand of NZ_JAHDJT010000156.1, from coordinate 1,137 downwards.
AAAAACCGACTATATGTTGCAATTACTAGCAGGTAGCCATACATACGATACAGATTACGTTAGTTTTTATCGGCCAAGACAACTAAGTTTTATAGAGGGAAGTAAAGGAACATTTATTTACGGAGAGTTATGCACAAAAAGTTTTTCGGGTAGTTATGATGAGATATACTATTACCCATATGCTGCACTTGGAGTAGTATTTATAAAAAATACAACGAATGTGAACATAAATAAAACAATAGAATTTGTTGGATCATCATACTCTAGTACGGAGTATGGGGGTGCAGGACTATTTGTGGGAACACCAGATAATACCAATTCTAATAAATCAAGAATTTCAAGAATAATATGGAAAAATGTTTACCAATACACGAGTTCTGATAGCAAATTAGCTGGATCTGGTAATGTGGAGATTCCAGCAGGAAAAACAGTTGCAATATTACTTTACACATCATCTTACCTGTATTCCAGAACACAAGTTAGTCAAGGTATGCTTGCATCAAATTATGTACACAACTATGGTCAATTTATTCAGTGGGGGATTTATAACATACGTAGCAATTTTCTCACCACAGGGCTTGAGGTAGATGTGGAAAGGACGCTCAGGGCTTGGCAATGTCCAGGATTATCTAACACGTATGAGATTTGGAGGTAACAAACAATGTCTATCTACATTAGATTTGAAAATGATAAACAAGTAGAAACAACAACACTTGAAAGCAAGCCAACTGAAAATGATTGGTATGAAGCACCAGAAGATTTTGATTGGCAAAAAAGCTATTGTTTAACAGAAGGAGGAAAAATTGCTCAGCGTACTAAAGAAGATATACAAAAGGAGTTACTGGATAATGCGAAGCTTTGTGCATTTGATAGTATGCGTTTCTATTATGATAATCATACTCACCAATATGCAGGTCATTCTCACCAAAAAGCTAAATCTTATGAGATTCAAGCGGAAGCCGCAAAAAGCATTCTAGCAGCACCAGAATCTATAGATGAAAAGGATAAAGAAATTATAGAACCTTTAGCAAAAGTCCGTGGTATTACGGTTATTGAAATGGCAAGAATAATTGAGGAAAAAGTGAAAAAAGCAGTAAAAGCAATAATTAAATGTGAAGAGCTTGAAGATTTAGCCAA
>NZ_JAHDJT010000155.1 GCF_023661085.1 Wolbachia pipientis | reverse complement strand
AAATTTAAACAATGAGACGCCAAATACTCTAAGTTTTTTGTCATTAATCCACTGCGGAGATTGCGAAGATAAATAAATAGCTTCAATACTATGATAAGGATAACGGCGAAGGTTGTCAAGTAGTTTTTTTTGTTGCTATTGAGAACACCAATGCTCTGTCAAAAGTTTGTTATGCGAGAAATCTATTGTGCAGCCGCGTTTTTTTCTTCAACCTGGGGATTCATAATACACACAACGGGTGTATGGTCGGATGGGCTTTCCAGCTTGCGCAGCCTGCTATCTATATAACACGTTTCCAACCTATCAATAGCTTGCGGTGATAGCAGCATATGATCTATTCGCATTCCTTGATTATTTCTTAGTGAATTGCCTTGATAGTGCCACCAAGTAAACTGCTGTAAGTTTGGGTTGGATGTCCTAAATGCGTCTTTAAACCCAAGATTCAGGATTGCCCTTAATTTCTCGCGTTCTTTTATATGAAAACACACTTGACCATTCAATAAAATTGGGTCAAAAACGTCAATTTCATTCGGTGCAACATTGTAGTCGCCGGCTATAATAGTTAGCTCCTCATTCTTCAACAAATAGCCCATTCTTTCGTGTAGGTTATCGAAAAACTTGAGTTTATACGCAAACGCGTGAGAATCTGGGCTTTGACCATTTGGAACGTATACGCTTCCTACTCTTATCTTCTGATTATTGTGCTTTACTTTGCACTCTATATAACGCGCTTCTTGATAGCCTTCTACAATGTCAATTTTCAATTTCTCTAGTATTGGATGTTTAGATAAAACACAAACACCATTTCTTGCAACTTGCCCATAGACAGCGCATTCATACCCGAGCTTCTCTATTTCCGCATAAGGAAATTGCTCTTCCGTGCACTTTATTTCTTGCAGCAGAATTACATCTATCTGACTATCAATTATGAAACTACAGAGCTGCTCAACTCTTTTGCGTATAGAGTTGACATTCCAAGTGGCAATTTTTAGCATCAGCAATCCTTATTAATCATATCAATTAAACTCTCTTTAGTAGGTAGCCTCGACGTTGTAACTTTTTTCCATTTGATTGACTTCAAGCTATCAGCAATATTCTTACTCATAGCATATGCAACTATATCGCTCATTGCATGAGATAGGCCACTTTTTGAAACTAAAGAACAGAATATTCTTGCTGTCTGTGAGGAAAAAAAAGCAACACTATCGATTTTACTACCTAATAACAAATTTTTGCACCTGTGGGTCAGATTCCTTTTAATAATTGTCTTGTAGAGTATAACTTCTCTTACGTTAAAACCTTCTTCAGATAACCTTTTTTTCAAATCGCATGATATTTCCTGTCCCCTGATATATAGGAACTTTACTGCTATTGAATAGTGATTTTTTATAAATGATATCAGACCCTCAACATTACTGTCTGCTGATATGATATCAGAGAACCCTAAATCCTTTGCAGTTTGCATCGTTGAGCTACCAACTGTAATGACTGGAAGGTCATCTACTTTGCATATTTGGCTAAATGCTTTCACGCTGTTTTTACTTGTGGATATTACCACATCAAATTCATACGCAGATATATCAGGCTGCAGATATTTTATTGTGAATACTGGCTCTATATATACTTTATACCCATATTTCCTCAGCGCACTTCTTGTATCCAGTGAGTCTGATAAAGGCCTAGTCAACAAGATAGACTTCATTCTAATCTACTTTACTACAGGTAAAAATAATACCTTTATAAAAAAATTACTGAATAAAAATTTTTAAGCAGATTATATTTCTTATCATCAACTCTGGGCCTCACTGAAGTCTCAGATGTACAGTTCCAGGGCATGATAAAGTGTGAGGAAAAAATACCATCAAAGGAGGAATTACGGAACCATAACCTAAAGTAGAATATTATTTGCCTAAATACAACTTTTCTTGTCAACTCACATATCAAACCAACTTTGGCATATGCGAAAAAACTACTTGACAACCTTCGCCGATACCCTTACCATAGTAGTGAAGCTATTTGTTTAACTTCCCAATCTGTACAGGTTAAAATGACAAG
>NZ_JAHDJT010000154.1 GCF_023661085.1 Wolbachia pipientis | reverse complement strand
TTAAGTAGCAGGCACCTTAAAATGCTCCATCAACTTAGTAAAACTCAAGAACTTCAATAGCTCAGCCGTATAGATGTGTAATGAACTGCCATTTTTAAGTTTGATTAAGCACAATTCAAAAGGTCAAGATTTTCAATAACTCACTAAAATCTAATCCATAGTTAGCGTTATTAAGGTCTCACAATGAAGCCTCATAGAAATTTTGCAAGAAGAGATTATTTATTTTTATTTATAAAAATTTAAAGTAGAATAGCCTGATCAGTTATTACGCTAGGTATGTTGCTATCACTTATTATTATTTTTGTTTCTTCACTTTTACTCGGAAGTTTAGTTCCTGTTGATGTAAAGATTTTTTTATACTCGGTGAGTTTGAGTATTAAAGAGATTTTAAGCTTTACAATGCCTTTTATCATCTTTTCTTTAGTATTCAATAGCATTAATGGCCTAAAAGATGCAGCTATTAAATTCATTATATTATTATTAGCAACAGTTTTCTTATCAAATTTGTTTTCAAGCCTTATTAGCTATTTCACAGGCTATATTATTATACAAAATTTTCACATTGATTCTGGAATAGAGCTGCCAAAAAGTGTTCTAAGTAGTTCATGGGAATTTAAATTGCCAACATTGATCTCAAATTTTCATGCTCTATTACTTGGGTTCATTGCTGGAATCACTGTACATAAAATCATTCCACAAAAAAGTGATATTATCGCCAAAAAATTAGCAGATATTGCATTTTTTCTTCTCAAAAGAGTATTAATTCCTATTATTCCTGTATTCATATTAGGTTTTATCTTAAAGTTGCAACACGATAAGGTATTATTAACTATTTTTAGAGATTATATTGCAATCTTTATTATTATGACAATTATTATATATATTTATGCTATATTTTTATATGGAGTTGCAAGTTCATTTAGAATAAGAGATTGGCTAGGTAGCATGAACAATATGTTACCTGCAATAATAACAGCAATTGCAACATCATCTAGTAGTGCTACAATACCTGTCACTTTAGAGGGAAGTAAAAAAAATGTAAAAGAACATAATATAGTAGATTCTATGGTTCCTGTCATTGCAAGTACCAATTCCGTTGGCAATTGCTTCTGTACTATCGTTCTAGCTTTAGTAATTATAAAGTCATTTGGTACCCAACCCTTAACAGTATGGGAGCACATGAGCTTCTTATTATATTTTTTGCTATTGAAGTTTGCTGCTGTAACGCCAGGCAGTGGTATAATTGTGGTGCTTGGAATTCTTGAGGAGTATTTAAAGTTTTCTCCAACCATGTTACCATTAATAATCGCGATTTACGTAATGTTTAACCCTATTTCTACTGGTGCAAACGTTGCTGGGGATGGCGCATTGGTTATTATGTTCACTAAATTTTACAAGAAATTTTTTGTAGGAGGTAAACGGGTAGCTTTAAGGTGACCTTACTCAGCAAAAGTGGAGAGCAAGTTAGAAATGTTGTTTACAAAAAGGACAAAGAGTCTCTTATCCTCTTTAAAGTAGGAAATGACCATAAATTTTCCTGTTATTTTCAAGTTTAATTGTATTAATTCAGTGATATATCTTATTAAAGTATAAACTAGTATATCCACATCTGGTAACGAAAACCAAGGATCGTGAAAATAAGTTTGCTCGGAATGGGTTGGTATAGGAACTACTTTTAAGCAACTGTCTGGCCATTTTCTTGTTGATTAACTTCAACATTTTCAAGTGCTGTTTTTGCCTTATGTGAGTAACGGCATCCTACTACTAGAAACGCTAACTACGGATTAGAGATAAAAAAGAGCAAGAATATCAACAATTTATAAATTCAAACATTTGCAATAAAAAAAACTAATGGGTACCTAAATTTAAGTAGCAGGCACCTTAAAATGCTCCATCAATTTAGTAAAATTCAAGAACTTCAATAGCTTAACCGTATAGATGTGCAATGAACTACCATTTTTAAGTTTGATTAAGCACAATTCAAAAGGTCACGATCTTCAATAACTTACCAAAATCTAATCCATAGTTAGCGTTGAAGAGCCGTGTGCAGGAAAACCGTGCGCCGTGGTACGCATTAAGAAATACTTAGCGAAGCTAAGCGAGGTT
>NZ_JAHDJT010000153.1 GCF_023661085.1 Wolbachia pipientis | reverse complement strand
TATCGTTTATTGACTCCTCAATTTCTGCCAACTTTACTCTCAGTGGATCGTTTTTATCTTTTACCTTTATCCAGTTGGAAATGATTCTTTTAAAGAATGTACTCTTATTATAGTCAATAACAGCAATAGTCTTTTCAAAAGATAATTTTAACTCATATAAAGTATCTACTTCTTTTAAACTTTCCAATTCACTCACTGCATTCTCTATCTCTGGATCGTCAAGCTCTGATATTAAAGGCTTTATTGAATTTATATGATTATCAAATCTTGCTTCTTGTAATAACGAATTCTTCATTTTAACCACAAGTAACAGCAATTTTGCGAGATTCTTATGCCTTGAGCTACCATCACCTTGCTCACATTGAGTGTGCAGGTTTCTCTTTAGTTCAAACATCTTTTTTTCTATTCTAGATTGATTAACCTCAAGCAACATCTTGAGCTCATCTATGTTTTCTGTCAAAACCTTGATATTGTTTTCGCTTTCTTGCTGATTTATTTTTAAAAATACTATGTTATTTATTGTAATATAGCTGACAAATAATAACACAATTAAGAACCAGCCTATGCATTTTTGCTGAGTATCATTCATACCGTAGTATCTCCGCAGGATCTTGCGCAGCTGCTTGTAATGCAGGAGCAATTGTTGCTAAAAATGATAGAAATAATGCAAGTGCAGAAATATTCACTACCTCTTGGGGAACTAATATCACTGGCAAGCTTGAAAAAAAGTATATCATAGGATCAAACAATTTAACGTTAGTGATGCTTTCTAAAAACACTCTAATATTTTCAATATTGAGAGAAAAAACAACACCTATAGTACAGCCAAGACAAGTTCCTATAAAACCAATCAGTAGCCCACAAGTGCAAAATATGCGCATAATGCTTCCACTTGTTGCACCAAATGTACGCATGATTGCAATTGCAGATTTCTTTTCTTGCACTATCATCATTAAATTTGAGACAATATTGAATGCTGCTACAATTATAATCAAAGTGAGAATTAAAAACATCACATTTCTTTCAGTCTTTAAAGCATTAAAATAGTGGCTTTGTTGTAATTGCCAACTTTCGGCTTCCATTTCTGTTTCTTTTTCTATAGCATTTGCTAGCTCATTAGCCTTAGTAATGTCATCTACAAATACCTCTATGTTTCTTATACTGTCTTTATAATTAAAAAAAGCCTGTGCTGATTTTATGGGCATATACATTAAAGTATTATCATACTCAAACATACCCATATCAAATATTGCGACAACTTCATATTCTTTCATTCTCGGCATTTCATCAAACAATGCATCAAATCCCTCAGGTGATATAAGCACAATTTTATTGCCACAGTCAATGTTCAAAGCTTCTGCTAATCGCGCCCCTATTATCACCCCTTCATCAAATTTTTTTACATTACCCACAATTACATTATTTGTAACAGTAGTATTATTAAATAAGTCTTTGACTGATACGCCTCGCACTACGCTACCTGTAATTTTACCATTTGCTGCAATGATAACTTGGTCACTGGTCATAGGAGTTGCTTTCAATACACCTGGAATCTTCTCAATAGATTTTGATACTGCATGATAATCTGAATTTACGTTCCTATCGAAATAAACGTTAACATGGCCATCAATGCCAAGTATTGAGTCAAGCAACTTTGCCCTAAATCCGTTCATTACAGACATCACTACTATTAGCGTTGCAACTCCAAGAGCAATGCCAATAATAGAAAACAAAGTCATGATAGAGCAAAACCTGGCATTTTTTGCTCGCAAATAGCGAACAGCCATAGTAACTTCAAAGGCAATGGACATTACAAAATATTTTGAAGTTAAACATTATACTCCTGAGATTTCATATAATTGTAGACTTTTCTTCACTTAAAAACTAGAGATTTTTATTTCTTGAAATTTAAAATGCTCATAGAGTATCTCTAGATCCTGCTTACGGTAGCTATAAGAAATTCACTGAAAAAGGCAAAAGAAGCTCTGGTCGGTGTTTATGTTAGTAACTTGGCGTTAATGCCTTATACGCTTGACAAGTAGCTGACCTTGGGATTGTAAATACCCATAATTTATGATAAGGGAAACGTAAAAACTTGTCAAGCAATTTTTTTGTGAAAGAAACGAGATTGGTTAAATTTTTAACTAATTAAAGAAAAGGCAAAGAAGCTCTGGTCAGTATTTATTTTCAGTATTGGCGTTTTTATGCTTTAAACGCTGCAATTTAGCTGCTTTTAAGCGCAACTAGTCTAAGCTATAATATTTAAGAAATTTACCAAACAGAGAAAAAAGACAATAAAACTCCGAGGTAGCTAGTTATTCCACTCTCTATTTTAAAA
>NZ_JAHDJT010000152.1 GCF_023661085.1 Wolbachia pipientis | reverse complement strand
ACTTCATGAACAAACTTAAATTTTTATAAAAATTTAAGTTTAAATCCAATATAGACAAAAGACAACTTTTTTACATAAAACATCAGATTTTGTACTGTGCAGCTAGTTTTTGAGCTATACTTCCATAAATTACTGATACACGGGGTAATTTTTGCTTTAATAGCTGCTTATTGATAGCAGAATGTATACGATCAATTACTTTAGATGAGCCTTCTGTATTACAGTTAAATAAAATAAAGAGCACTTTATTTTCGCCAATATACCCTAAAAAATCATCACTGCGGCAATTTTTGTGAAAGTGCTCTATAACAACTTTCAGTGCATTGTTCGTCTCTTCACAGTTACTATCGAAACCAATAACTCCCACAGCTACACTAATTTGATGTCGAAGAGCAAAATTTGATATAGCACGCAGCTCTAGAATAGAAGATTCGTTGTCTGGTATACCAAATAAGTCGTGGTTTTTGTACTTTTTACCCATTAGATATTCATCCTTAAATATTCCTAGCTTATGAAGTAGGCTAATGTCGCGTATCAACAGCTCATAATTAATCTTGTCATTAGTGAATTGCATGGTACGGAAAACTTTCACTTTTGCCTTGATATCCTCTCCTTTAGAGTCAATTAAGGAAAAACCTATCACTTTAGGCAATATGTCAAGTAAATCATATCCATCCTCGGCATACTCTAAATAATTTCTCACATCGTCAGCTGCTCTTGCACTTAAAATATTGATTAATGGCTTATTGAGTAAACTCTCTTTCTTGTATTTTAATAAATCCCTTGCAGCTTGATTGAGCCCTGAAATTAATACAGTTTTTCTCCTATTATCCTGACAAACAGATATCACAGCATCATCTTTCCTTCTTGCAGTTATAAAATCTTCCATGCTTTCACTCTATACAGCGTATTTATCAGTATAATCAGATTATATTAAAATTCATTTACCTATTAATATGCTTAATTAGATATAGTAGAAGTAGCTTAACGCTATAGTGCCCGTAGCTAGTTACTTTGAGGTGGTAATAAAGGTGGTTTGCCGCTTCAGTGTGTGACACACAACTATACGAACATTGTAATTCAAGCCTATCAGGAGGGTATCATTCAAGTAACCCTTTCATCCCTTTCTTGTCATTCCAGTGCCTCCTTCTACTGTCATATCAGCACCCTCTTTTTGTCATCCCAGCGCGTGACGCTGAGATCTATAGCCCCTCTGTCTGATAACTATATGTTGTTGATCCAGTTACTGTAAGATCCATCCTTTGTTTTGATTATTATTAAGAAGGGCTATGGGTTAATGGAGCAATGCTCCATTAACCAGCTGCTACATACCTAATCATGGAAAGTAAAGAGTCTTTATGTGACTCAACCTTTACTTGTTCAAGAGAAGGGTTTTCATGTTTACCTTCCACTTGCTTAGTCTTAGAAGAATTTTCATACTTACTCTTCACCTCTTCAAAAAAGTTTGATTGACCGAAAGCATACCCTACTAAATTAGCAGCGTAATATTGAGCATTACCTAAAACCGCAGAGTTAATTCGTCCTAGCATTTTTGAAGGATAATAAAGGATAATAAAAGAGAGATACGCTACTGTTTGATTGGAACTCCCTTTCATCTGTTCTATAAATAGCTTCGTGATAACCATCCATTTTATGAACAGCATATCCTTCCGGCACTGATACTCTGAGTTGTGCGCCCACGTGAGCGTAACCGAGCGAACCAGGTGATACTGCTGGCATTGGGTCTTGCCTATGCTGAGTTACTCTTATAGTTGTTTCCTGAAGAGCATCATTGTAAATTTCACTAGCAGTAAGATCGAAAACTCTCGGATCACCAAAAGTTGCAACATGAATATCTTTAGCTCCTTCTGTTTTGTTGAGACATAAAGCAGCTATTTTAGCAACGGCTCCCCCATACTATGACCTGTGAGATTAAATTTAAAATCTTTAATTTCTGACCTTGCTTTTTGGCATGAGACTTTAAGATACCATAAAGATTAGGCCATGAATCTATAAATGAGTTATAGAAACCACGATGAATCCTTCCACCTTCAGGTAAAAGTTCTGAGGTTGTGAAAGATGCATTCAAATCGGTGATTACATCATTTAAACCCCACAAGCCGTGCTTAAAACGAGTACCATGGTAAGCTATTGTTATTTCTTTACCTTTTATGAAGACATGACCAGCATCCTTTTCGAAGCTGTTTCCAAATGGAATAATTTTATAACCTTCTTCAATGAACTCAGCTCTAGTTTTATACATTTTTTGCTTTGGAAAAGCTACAAAATCTTCCTCGTCTACATTACAATCATCATCAGAATTAAAAACTGAAACTTTAGCGTGTTTTTTGCCTAATT
>NZ_JAHDJT010000151.1 GCF_023661085.1 Wolbachia pipientis | reverse complement strand
ATTTTAAAATAGAGAGTGGAATAACTAGCTACCTCGGGGTTTTATTGTCTTTTTCCCTGTATAGTAAATTTCTTAAATATTTATTACTAAAATAGTATCCCAGATGAGCTACTTGGATGACACCCTGAAGATTCAAAAAACCGTCATTCCACTACGTGTCAACGGTTTCAAGTATTCTGCGGTTGCGCTTCTCCTAAAAATTCCTCACAACAATGCAAGAGATCTAATAAAAGCTGTGTTATCTTCTTGCAGCATTAAGTGTATGTTTTTTGCTATTTTTTCTACTAAGTGGGCAGCGTTGTCGAAATTTGCAAATTTGGACAATACGTAATCCGCTAGATCTCTTTGATCATTGGGCCTGCCTATTCCGAATCTCAGGCGCCAGTAATCGTTACCAATAAAACTGTCTATGGATCTAAGTCCATTATGTCCAGCAGAGCTGCCACCCTTCTTTATTTTTATTCTTCCAAGTTCCAGATCAGCATCATCATGTATAACAATGATATTATCTAGCGAAAATTTGTAAAAGTTTCGTATTTTTGCAACGGGAATGCCTGAGTTATTCATAAATGAATAAGGCTTTAGCAATATAGTTTTATTTTCATTAATTATGCCAGAGGTTATCAGGTAATCAGCTTTTTTAGAGAACGGCTGAAAATTCCAACATTTGCAAATTGCATCGACAATGATGAAGCCAATATTGTGATAAGTTAGCTCATATTGGCTACCTGGATTACCAAGCCCAACTAGCAGATACACTATTCCTCTATTTCTGCTTGAGGTTCTTCAACGTCACTATCGGCAGCAGAGATTGTAACAACAGTGAAGTTTTCTTCTTCGTGTGCTGCAAGTTTAACTCCTTCTGGCAATTTCACATCATTTATGTGTATAGACTGGCCGATCATTTTACCAGATAAATCAACTTCTATAGCCTGAGGTATTTTATCAGGAGAGCATTTAACAGTAATAGAACGACATAAAACATTAAGCACTCCTCCTAGCTTGATTCCTGGAGATTTGCTTTCATTTATAAATGATAAAGGTATGTCTATTTTAATTTCACTACCTTTATCAACGAATTGAAAATCAACATGTTGTACAGTATCCTTTACCACATGCCATTGAATATCGCGAACAAGAGCATATTCTTTTTTACCTGAAATATTCAATTCTATCACATGTGCAGAAAGGGAACCTGATTTATATTGTTTCGTGAATTCCTTCGCGGACAATGTTAAATTTACATTATCATGTCCTTTACCGTATATAACTGCAGGTATATATCCTTTTTTTCTTAGGAAATACATTGCTTTTGTTTTTGTTACATCACGTAATTCTGCATTAATTGTTACCATTTCTTGTTGCGCCATCGGTTGCTCCTACTCAACTAATCTTTTTAATATAATTTAGTATATAACATAAAAATGTTTATTTCAAACTTCATTACTCGCAGTACGTGTAAAAGATTTATAAGGTACACGTGTTGCGTATGAAAATATTGTTTAATTAATATGATTTAATAATGCAACATAAAAAATATCTATTTTAGACTCTATTCCTATTGTTTTTCCTGAATATCTAATAATTATTAACAATTTTACTATATTATAAAACATAGTGATTTTTATCAAAGATTTATAAATATGGATAAAAAAATAAAGATTTTGCCCAACACAGCACCAATCCTTGTAACGTGGGTTCCAAAAGACATTGGGAAAACGTTGCCAGATGGCAAGAATAGCAAACTCAACTACGTGGATGTATTAATTAAACATAAACAAGGAACTAATGAGGATAGAGATATTTTTTTGGTTGTTAACGGACCAGGATTTAAACCAGGTCAAATCGAGGAACTGAAGAATAAATTTAAAGGGGTGGGTGGAATACATGTCGTAGATCTACATGACCCTAAATATAGCCTTTGTTGGAAAGAAATTGATCAAGGGTGGAAAGTAAGTGGAAAGGATATTAGCATTCAAGATTATTTTCATGACATGTATAGCAAAGAACCTCAGGAAAGAACGCACTTTGCGATTGAGATTGATACCTTCCGGTATATTGCAGCTTATTGTATGCTGTATGAGCAAAAGGGATCTCAAATAGAAGAAGGAGTAATCTATATGGATTTTGATGCTCTCGATAGCATTAGTAACAATAAGTACAAAGAGCATAGGAAAAAACTTTATGGCAGGGATGATGAGCAAAAAGGTATAGGAAGCGACATAACAATTCCTGATGGAATTTTAGCGAATAAAAATAATAATGACATAATTGCTGTTACAGATTTGCTTATATTGAAAAAAATCTGTGATAAGTATAAGCAGAATATACTCAACCAAAATGAAATAAAGGCAGAATTTG
>NZ_JAHDJT010000150.1 GCF_023661085.1 Wolbachia pipientis | reverse complement strand
GCTGTAAGAGAAGAAAATCTCCCTAAAGTTAGAGAGCTTATCAGTCGAGGGGCTAATATCGATACTGAAAGGGATGGTAAAACACCACTAGATATTGCTAAAGAAAAACTTAGAGAACATAGTAAAAATGAAGAATGTAGTGATGTTGTGCAGTGCTTAGAAAAACTTAATCAAGAAAGAGAAAAGCCTGTACAACGTAAACGCCGTCATCACCATGGAGATCACAATCATCATCATATGTCAAGAAAACCTCTTGCTATAGATTTAAGTGATCAACCTGAGATAACAGCAAGTAGTGGTACAAGACCATCTTCATGGATAAATGATTTGTTTAGTTGGGTGAAAAGTTCTGTAGGTGGGTTTAGAGCTGCTTTATCTGAGGAAGCATCAAATACTGCAAGTTCAATACCACAAGTTGATGAGCAATTTGCCAAAGCTTCGGTAAGTAATAGTAGTTCAACAAGTACCACACTACCATCTGATGGTACAGATAAAAAACAAGAAAATGGAGGTTTCTTTCGAGACAACATTGATTATGTAAATGCAAATATAAAACAAATGCGTGAAAGGCAAACACCTGTTAAATTTAAACCTAGTAGCGGAAATATAATACTAGAAATGGGAGATCACTATCTATCACAGGTTGATTTTAATGGTACAATAATATTACTTGATTTATTAATTAGAAAAGTTACAGGTCAGAAGTATATTTCTACAGTAGATCAGTCTATATCCCCACTAGAAGCACAGGGCTATGCATTAAATATTACAGAGGGATTTGAGAAAGTAGTAGAACAAGCTGGATTAAAAAGTGGTGTATCAATGCATCGATTAAATATTGATTTTGTGGAAATACAGAAAGAAGTTACAGGAAAAATCATGAGTGGTAAATTTGATGAGATTTCGGGAGTTTTAAACTCATACCTAGAAGAAGCATGTCCTGGTAGAGAAGCAGGATGCCCTGGTAAGTTAAGTCCGAAAAAGTTTGACAAGTTTATAGCTCAATTTAATAAGGGTCTGCTAAATCAATCAATAGAGCAGATATTACACAACAGAGATGGTAGATTAGAAGTTGATGGTACAAAGCAAATGAGTTTAGAGCCTCAAAGTTATTTAAGTAATGCTTCAGTTCACAGCCATTCAAAAGTATCAACTTGTCTTTCTGAGATAGGAGCAACCAAGCTTGGAGGTAATATCAATAGGTAGGTTATAATATAAGAGGTGGAGCTATAATATGCTAAATAGTAGAAAATTTACAGTAGAATTTAAAGTAAAGGCTGTAGAATTAGCCAGAAAATTAGGGAGATCAGTAGCAAATTTGAGGGTCCTAATACTAACATGGATGAAGTAGAAATTATAGGCAATAAGACTGGAATTGGGAAATAAGTGGTAATGTACTCTCCATATTAAACTTACAGTATGTATTTTTGATATGGAAGGCTGAATAGGAGGGTTTTGTTATGGTAGTAATCTATGTAATTCTGTGTGTAATCTTTATAGCTATTTTAGATAGTTCACTAGACTCTTGATTAGGGGTATGTCTAACTTAGAAAAGATTTTCATAAATGTTGAAAAGTAAAGTGAATAAGTTGTAGTATTTATGTTTTTTCCCTGAGTTGTAAAATTTCAGAGTGAGAGAGGCCGGTAATTTGAGCGATAACGTCTATAGAGATACCGGCCTTAAGTGAGTTTTTTGCGACTTCAATGTCCCTTTCTTTCCGACCTTCCGCTCTGCCTTTTTGATGACCGATTTGGAAGCCTCTTTCTTCTCCGACCTTAAGACCTTCATCAAATTTTTGAGCAAAAGCAGCTATCTCATCCATTATACGTTTTTTCATTTGTTCATATGCTAGTAATTCTTCTTCCGACCAATTAAACTTATTCATCTCTTCATAAGCTCGTTTTATTACTACATCACTGCCTGCTATTTTATCTAGGTCCTCTTCTCTCGTTTCTGCTGCATATCGAAAAAAATAACACCATTTTTCAACTATGTTTTCCAATTGATCTTCTTTCGTCTTTGTAAATTTTGGTAGTTCTATGAATACGAAATAGAAGTCCTTTAAGTCATGTTCATTGGTATTCTCATCGCGAATAGTATGATTTGATTTATACTCAGTCTTATTTGGAAAAATAATACAATCAGCAACAGCTATGAAGATAATTTCCTTGAGGTTATGATAATCATCACCTTGATCTGCTTGACTTGAGTAAGCTTGAGCAGCATAATATTGAGCACGTTTTTCGAAGCCTTTGGTCTTAGTGAACTGCATCTCTATTATATACCTCGAGCCTAGGGAATCTTTACAAAGAACATCGACAATGCTCTGCTTTTTAGCAGCAATTTCAGGGTCCAAAATGGTAGCTAAGAATTCAACATCCTGAATAG
>NZ_JAHDJT010000014.1 GCF_023661085.1 Wolbachia pipientis | reverse complement strand
ATTATTTATGTTTAGTAGCTGAAAGTTGGCGAATTTCAATAAGTTAGCTGCAATACAATCTCATTTCCAAAACTTGGTAAATTCTCCGGAAACGTTGGAAATTGGGTAAGTCCGGAAATCATTTTTGCTGTACTTTCTAGAGACAAAAAGCTCACAATTTTCCGAAGTTAACTATTTCAAACTTTCCTGCACCTACATTAAAATCACCTTTACCCTTAGCAAATGGTCCTGTTGGTATATCAAGCCACTTATCTTCTTTTGAGTGTGTAGCCATGCCTTTAATTATCTTACGCTCGTTTAATAAGCTTTGTGCTAGGTATTCAAGTTTATGCCTACTAATATCATGAAATGCAGCTGGTAATCTATGCCGCTGCTTAAACACCCCTGGTCCACCTGTATGCATAAATGGATGCCCTTCTTCTGCTGAAACTGCTATAGCTTGCATAAGTATCTTTTTTAAGTATTCATCGGATATTTTTTTGAGCTTAAATTCTTCAGATATATCTTCAAGCAAGCCAATTGAAGAACGCAAGTAAGTTCTTATACTCCTATCTGTTGACCCATTAGATTTAACTATAGCTTCTTGGTATACTGCATTATTAACTTTATTCATCTTGAATGTCTCAAATACAATGGTCTGATTGTCTGCAGAAGCAGGCCATAATGCAAAAGAACATCTGACTCCATCAACAAGCGCAGTAGTTCCTCTTATCGCCTCTCTTGCTTGCTCTACTGTTGTGATCGGTCCTCCACATTTAGGTTTTCTCATGTGATGTGCTACAATTGTAGTTGCTCCTGTTTCACTTGCCAAACTAGCAAGCAACCCCATTGTGTACCATCCCATCTCTGGATCCGCATTTATATCTGCATGGACGAATGATGTTAATGGATCAAAAACAATAAGTTTTAAATTGTTAATCGAGCTTAATTGTGCTCTGATATCTGCAAACTTTTCTGAAATTTCAGGACATTTGCCACGCATATTAGTTTTTACTACAGAAAAAGGTTCTCCTGTATTTGGTATAGGTACAATAAACAACCTATCTTGATATTCTGCCCTTTTACCTTCAGGATCAAGGCGATCGAGA
This sequence comes from Wolbachia pipientis, assembly GCF_023661085.1. GTDB lineage: Bacteria > Pseudomonadota > Alphaproteobacteria > Rickettsiales > Anaplasmataceae > Wolbachia. The sequence goes on along the minus strand of NZ_JAHDJT010000014.1, from coordinate 13,138 downwards.
CGACGATGTATTTCATCTGCATCATCTTCTGCTGAAAAAATTACCACTGATCCATGTTCTGTCACAAGTGGACCAAAACCGCATGTTTGATCTGCGTTACTTGCAACTTTAAGTGCTAGATCAAGAAGAAGCATACCTTTACCTGTATCTCCCATAGCAGCTACTATTGAGGTAACACCTAAAGGGAATAAACCTTCAACAAGAAACCTTTGTATTGGTACTGGACCTAAATAACGACTCACACTCCAATCTAAAATGTTAAGTGGCTTTTTTGTAGATTTTTTTTCGATGAATTCCGAAATATTTATACCTTCTTGTACACCATCTGCAGCATCCCACCCTTTCGGTTTACCTTGTGGAATCTTAAGAACAACAAGTGATGCAACTCCGATCTCTAAAAGCTTTTTTTCAGCATTTTTTGCGTATTTATTACCTGCTTCATCATTGTCTGGCCATATAATAATGTGTTTACCTTTAAGTGGAGTCCAATCTGTTTTCTCAATAGGTGCATTTGCTCCAGACATCGCTGTTGTTGCAGTAATTCCTTGTTCTATCAGCGCTTCAGCACATTTTTCTCCTTCAACTAGAACAACTTTATCAGATTTTAAAATGCCTGGTATATTATATAGAGGCCTTATTTCTGGTGAAGCATAATTAAACGTTTTAACATCAAATGGACGATATTCTTTCTTTCCTTCAGGAGGGTCATAACGGTAAACTATAACTATAATCTGGTTGTCTTCATCGTAATAATTCCAGCTGTAAGTCATGTACTGTTCTAGATCTTTGATACTCTTTTTTTCTCTAGTGTGTTGTTTGCCAAGCCATTCGCTTATTGAAACTATTACCTCAGAAAACTCTGTCCTTGCATTCTTTCTATGCACAGCTGCCCAAAGGTCGATAATATCACCACCTTCTCCAGTTGCAAAATCATTCCATAGACCGGCTCTACTGCCATTCAGTTCTACTCTTAAACTTTTTCCTTTATTACCCCAGATATCACCTACTTGAAACTCATTTTTGTGAAAAGTTCCGTAAGGTAATAAGTACGAAAGACAAGATCTGATATTTTGTAAAAGCTGTGTTTTTAGGTCTGCTGTCTCTTTTGTTGAAAAATGATCCTGTGAATACATAAACTCTCCAGTTGCCTTAATTAATATAGTTCAATGTTTTTTGAAGAAGTGTACACGTACAGCAGTTGCAACTATTGCGATGGTTTATAAAATTTTCTGGTGAGTTTATTGATGAAACAAGAGAACAAAAAAACTGAACACTTTTTCGAAAAAAGTTGAACTTATATTATTAAGGGGAGAATGAAATGCAACCTCTCTCTAGTTAAGTAGCATAAGATTCTTGGATTTCCGTTGTTGGCCAACAAAAAAACTATAAACCGCTTTTTGATAGTACGTTGTAGGAACCAGACGATATTTTGGAATCAGTGCTACTTATAGTCAATGTTTTGGTGATTTTATGATAAAAGCAATAGATTTTTCAACTTTAAAGAACTCATCTCCATATAAAGAATTTATTATGCAAGATTGGCTTGCCATTGGAAGTCTCTCCTCTTTTTTTGGTGAACGCGGAACAAATAAATCTTTTTTAGTTCAAGAATTAATGACAGCTATTGCAACTGGTCAACAGTGGTCAGGTACAAGTTTTTTACCAGCTAAAGTTTATGGAGTATTTTCAGAATATGATGAAACCGAACTATTATGCCGTCAATATAAAATCAATAAAAGTTGTGAAATAAGCAACCTTGACAGAATGAAAATGATTTCCCTATTTGGTAAAGAAAATTTATTAATGACTTTTAATAACAATAATGTAGGAACACTCACTCCTCTATTTAATGAATTACTTAGTGATATTAAATCATTTAAACCTAAACTTGTAGTGCTAGATAAGGCATTAGACTTATTTGGAGGCGATGAAAATAATAATTCTCATGTTAGACAGTTTATTCATAGGTGCTGTGCTTATATAGCAAGAGAAGTTAATAGTTCTGTTTTGTTGTGTAAACATGGGTCAATAGGAGAAGTATGGCGTGATACAATAGAATTTCATATACACGCTTATCTAGATGAAAAAAGTAACTATCTAGAGGAAAAAAATAACGTACATGTAGAAATTTTACCGCAAAAGACTTTATTTGCCGGCAAGCTATAGATAAGTTCTTTAAATTTTAGAAAATAATATGTCAATCCTAACACTGGACCTCGGCAAACAAACGGGCTGGGCAATTCTAACAGATGGAGTAATTCAAAGTGGGAGCAAAAGCTTTCATGGTAGTCGTTTCAGTGGAGGTGGAATGTGTTTTTTAAGTTTTCGCAATTGGCTTAATTCTTTGAAGGACATTTCTGCAGTGTATTTTGAAGAAGTGAGAAGACATCTAGGAACTGATGCAGCGCATTGCTATGGCGGTTTTCTCGCAGTTCTGTCTGCTTGGTGTGAAGAACATCATGTGCCATACAAAGGTGTTAATGTTAAAACTATAAAACGCTTTATAGCAGGCAAAGGTAATGCAAGTAAGAGTGAAGTTATTGAAGCGATACGTGAAAAAAGTTTTTTACCTAGAGATGATAATGAGGCCGATGCTTTGGCATTAATGTTCTATATTAGTAAAGATATTAATAAGACGAAAAATCCATAAAAAGTGGGTCCTTTCGGCCATACTGGCGGGTTTGGTGGGTTTGACCCCAGGCCTTCTTTAGCGTCAGAGATATTTTGAATATTAACTTTTTAATTATTAAGAATTTAAATTATATGAATTTAGCAATCCACTATTATCCTACTCGAAACCTAGTTGAATATGAGCGTAATCCACGTAAAAATGACGATGTAGTCAACAGAATGTGTGCTTCAATCAGGGAATTCGGCTTTCGTATACCAATAGTTGCAAAAAGCGATGGAACTGTGGTTGATGGTCATTTAAGACTTAAAGCAGCAAGAAAACTTGGTATGGAAAGTATTCCTGTTGTTTTAAGTGATAATTTAAATGAACCACAAACTAAAGCTTTTCGGTTACTGGCAAATCAATCAGCTAATTGGGCAAAGTGGGATGATGAGCTTTTGAAAGTAGAAATTCAAGAGTTAGAAGATTTACAGTTTGATCTTAAAATGACTGGATTTGAATTAGAAAAAGTTCAACATTTCCTTGATGATTTAGATAGTGAAAAAGAAGATCTTTCTGACTTAGCTGTTGATGACAAAAAGGTAACAAAACCAGGTGATCTTTGGATTTTAGGTGATCATAGAATCTATTGTGGTGATAGCTCTGTAGTTGAATCATTTAAAGCAGTACTGGGCGATAAAATGGCAGACATTACTATTTGTGATCCTCCATATAACGTTGATTATGGTAGCAGTCAAGAAAGAGAAGATAAAAAAATATTAAATGATAATCAAGGTGAAAAGTATGAGCTTTTTCTCTACGACATCTGTTCCCATATTTTAGCATATACGAAAGGTGCAATTTACATCTGCATATCATCATCAGAGTTTTCAACGTTGCAAAAAGCATTTGAAGAGGCAGGAGGAAAATGGTCAACATTTATCATTTGGGCAAAGAATCATTTTACGCTAGGCAGGTCTGATTATCAAAGACAATACGAAGCAATGCTCTATGGATGGAAAAGGGGCAATAAACGTGAGTGGCATGGGGGTAGAAATCAAAGTGATCTGTGGTTTTATGATAAGCCAACACATAACTCATTACATCCAACAATGAAGCCAGTAGAGCTAATGGAGAGAGCAATAGTAAACAGCAGCAGATCAGGAGACATAGTACTTGATCCATTTAGCGGTTCTGGAAGTACACTGATTGCATGTGAGAGAACAGGAAGAATTTGCAGGACAATAGAGCTAGATTCAAAATTTGTAGATGTAACCATAAAACGTTGGCAAATATATACCGGAAGAGATGCCCTTTTAGCCAGTACTGGTAAAACTTTTGCGGAAATTCAAGAAGAAAATTCGTAAAAAGGAGCGAAAAGAGAGGAGGAAAAGAGTGGAAAAAATCACACAAACAGAATGGGCAAGAGAGATAGGAGTATCAAAGCAATATGTCTGTTATTTAGTAAAAAAAGGAATAGTTGAGTTGGAGGATGGACTCATTGACCGAGAACAAGCAAACAGGGCTATAGAAACAATCAGAGATCCAAGTCAACCACTGAGAAGAAAAAACTATTCAGAAAGCGGAGAAAAACTTTCCACGATGTTGCTTAAAACGCGAATAAAAAATGAAATGGAGCGAGGTAAACTTCTTGAGGTGAAAGCTAAGGCTGAGATAGGAGAACTTGTAGCAGTAGAGGAAGTAAAGCGCGATGCATTTAATGTAGCAAGAGTTGTGCGTAATAATTTGCTTAATATTCCCAATAGGGTTTCAGCACTGCTTGCATCACTGAGTGACACTGAAAAGATTCATATGGCGCTAACTGAAGAGATTACAAACTCATTACAAGAATTATCTAATACTAAATTTCAAATATAAAAAAGATTTTGAATATAAAATGGCTGATAACCTAAGTTTGGAGTTAATAAAGTGCCTCATCAATCAACCTGGATTAGATGTTAATGTCAGAGGATTAAATGGAAAGACACCACTACATTGCGCTATAGAGTTTGACGAATTAAGCATGGTAGATCTGCTACTCACAAAAAAGAATATCAATCCTTTTGTAGAAGATAATGATGGTAAAACATCTCTTGATTACGCCAAAGAAGGGAAAAAAGCAGAGATATTACAAGCGCTAATTAATAACAAATACGGGTCAGAACAAGATAGCTTACTTCATTTAGCTGCAATGATAGGTGAAGTTAATGCAGTTAGATATTTGATAGGAAAAGGTATTGACGTTAATGTACGAAATGCTTTGCACCATACTCCATTACATCTAGCAGCAGGCATAGGACATGCAGAAGTTGTAAAGATTTTGATAAGAGAAGGAAAAGCTGAAATCGAGGTTTTTGATGCACGAAATCAGACACCGATGCACTATGCAGTTAACAACAAAAAATTGGAGATAGTAAAGTTATTACTGGAGCTAGGAGCAGATGTAAATAGCGCACGTGTAGGACAAAACTCGATGAAATTATCACCTGTTCATATAGCTGTAAGTAATACTAATTACGATGAAAGAGATTTGTGTTTGGATATCCTCAAATGCTTAATAAGGGAGCCTAATGCTCAAGTCAATTTGCAAGACTATGAAAATAAAACACTACTACATTACGCTGAAAGACTGAAAACAATAGAAGTTTTACTAACGCGAGAAGATATAGACCCTCTGGTAAAAGACGATAGCGGTAAAACACCATTTGATTACGCTAAACCTGAGATAAAGAAGGCTTTGATGAGTAATAAATACGGTTCTGAAAAGAATAGTCTACTCCATTTAGCTGCACAAAGAGGAGAAATTGAGATTGTAGATGCAATTTTAAAAGAAGAAATCGATATTAATATTGTAAATAATAAAGGTCTATCACCAGTTTACCTTGCTGCGGAAAAAGGGCATTTACATGTAGTAAAGTTATTGCTGAAAAAAGGAGCAAATTATACACCTGTTCTGCACTTAGCAATCAAGTCAAATAATTTAGAATTGCTAAAAACTTTATTTAAAGAAAAGAGCATCAAATTACCAGACGAGATAGGCAAGTCTGTACCAGTTTATTATAGGTGTATAGAACATAGAGATGCAAAAGTAAGAAAATACAACAATGTGATCTGTGTTTTTACCTCAGTAAGTGCAGTAGCAATAGCGGTATGTATAGGGTTAACAGCAACAACAATAAGCAATGCAATCATTTTTGCAACAATAACAGGGATATTTGCACTTATTATAGCAATAATGATAAGTGAGGTGAGCAAAAGATATATAGAAAACGAATTTCAGAAAAAGATGTTTATGGAACTGGAGGAGTGTAGTTCTACTGTTAATGACGTTGAGTTAGAACCAGTTATGAGTAGATGCAGACAATGATATACGCTACATCTTTTTCTGAAGGTTTAAGACCAGATCCGCAGCTTAAAGTATCAGAGTGGGCGAATGAGTATCGAGTTTTAGCGCCAACTGCAGCATCAGAGCCAGGTAAATGGAGAACAGAGAAAACTCCTTATTTAAAAGAAATCATGGATTCACTTTCTCCTTCTTCACAGGCTGAAAAAGTAGTATTCATGAAAGGAGCACAGATTGGAGGAACAGAAGCTGGTAACAATTGGATTGGCTATATCATAGATCAAACACCAGGTCCAATGTTAGTAGTACAGCCGACAGTTGAAATGGGAAAACGTTGGTCAAAGGGAAGATTTGCACCGTTGATAGAGAGTACACCATGTTTAAAAAATAAAGTAAAAGATCCAAGGTCAAGAGATTCAGGCAATACTGTACAAAGTAAGGAATTTCCAGGTGGAATAGTAGTAATAACCGGAGCAAACAGCAGTGTAGGACTTCGTTCTATGCCAGTAAAATATCTCTTTCTTGATGAAATAGACGCCTATCCAGGAGATTCAGGAGGTGAAGGAGATCCAGTACTGCTTAGTATTGCTCGAACTAATACATTTGCACGGCGAAAGATTTTTTTAGTGTCAACGCCAACGATTCATGGAATAAGTAGAATTGAAAAGGAATTTGAAGCAACGGATAAGAGATATTTTTTTGTACCATGTCCGCATTGTAATTACTATCAAGTATTAAAATGGTCACAAATAAAATGGGAAAACAATGACTCAAAAACAGCACACTATATATGTATAGAATGTGGTGAAAAGATAGAAAATCATCAAAAGACAGAGATGCTTGAGCGTGGAGAATGGAGGCCTACTAATAGAGTAAAAGGTGAGAAAAAAGGATTTCATCTTTCAAGTCTTTATAGTCCAGTTGGCTGGTATAGTTGGCAACAAGCAGTAGAAGATTTTCTCCATGCAAAGGAAAGTGAACAATTACTGAAAGTTTGGATAAATACCACACTTGGAGAAACCTGGGTAGATAAAGGAGAAGTACCAGACTGGAAGCAATTATTTAACAGAAGAGAATCTTTTCAGATTGGTACAGTACCAAAAGGCGAAGTGGTACTCACAGCAGGAGTAGATGTACAAAAAGATCGGTTAGAAGTAGAAGTTGTAGCCTGGGGAAAAAGCCGTGAAAGTTGGTCAATAGACTACCAAGTATTTGAAGGAGATACTGGGGGTGGAGAAGTATGGAAAAAACTTTCAGAGTTACTCAATCATCATTTTATTGGTGAAAATGGGTTTGAATATATGATAAGTATGATGGCGGTTGATGCAGGGTATGCAACGCAGGAAGTTTACAACTGGGTGAGAAGTCATCAAGGGTCTGGAAGAGTGATGGCAGTCAAAGGTGTAAATAAAGCACTAGTACCACTTAGCAGCCCAAGTAGAGTAGATATAACAGTTGGTGGTCAAAAGCTGAAAAGAGGAATAAAGCTATGGCCAGTAGGAGTATCGATATTAAAGTCAGAGCTTTTTCAATTACTTAATATTTTGAAAGAAGAAGAGGGAAAAGCTCTACCTGGATATTGTCATTTTCCCGAGTATGCACCTGAATATTTTAAACAGCTAACGGCAGAGCAATTAGTCAGCAAGGTAGTAAAAGGATACACCAAACAAGAGTGGCAAAAGGTAAGAGAAAGAAATGAAGTACTGGATTGCCGAATTTATGCGAGAGCAGCATCTATTGCTCTTGGTATTGATAGGTGGTCAGAGAGTAAATGGAATAGTTTGAGTGGAAAAATGGAAAGCAAAAAGCCCAAAAAATTAAGACAGAGTAAATGGCTTGGTAATCAAAATGTACAGTGAAGAGTATTTAACTCAAGTTGAGAAAGCAATTCAAAAACTGCAAAGCGGAGAAAGAGTTGTCTCAATTGCATATGGTGACCATGTTGTGCGGTACGGGGAAGTTCAAATAAAGGATTTATTGGAGCTCAGGCAACGAATAAAAGCGGGGTTAAAAGTTGCAGGTATGAGGCCAAAGAGGAAAATTGTTTTTTCAACGAGTAAAGGAATTTTATAAATGCTGCTCAAAACCTTCAAGCAATTATTTAACAAACCAAAGATAAAAAGCTCTGCATGGGATGCAGCAGGCTCAGGAAGAAGATTTTTTCACTTTCAACCAGAGTTAGGAAGCATAAATAATTTACTTTCTCAGAGCCTTGGGCACTTACGTAGCCGCTCTCGTGACATGGTGAGAAAAAATCCATATGCAGCAAATATCATTGATATAATAGTAAGTAACTCTATTGGAACAGGAATAAAACCACAATCAAAAGCAAGAGATGGAGAATTTCGAAAGAAAGTGCAAGAATTATGGCTAAAATGGACAGATGAAGCAGATAGCTGTGGAATAAGTGATTTTTATGGATTACAAGCTCTAGTATGCAGAAATATGATAGAGGGAGGAGAATGTTTTGTATGTTTAAGAACGAGAAAGCTGGAAGATAGATTTTCTGTGCCATTACAACTGCAAGTACTTGAGTCTGAACATTTAGATAATAAAACAAATCAAACTTTAGGAAATGGTAATGTAATAAGAAACGGGATTGAGTTTAACAAGCTTGGGCAAAGAGAAGCATATTACCTATTTAAAGAACACCCTGGTGAAGGCTCGTTTGGAGAATCAGTGAGAGTGCCAGCAAATGATGTTTTACATATTTATAGACCATTAAGACCTGGGCAAATCAGAGGGGAGCCTTGGCTTTCTAATATACTGCTGAAGCTTTATGAGCTTGATCAATATGATGATGCAGAGCTGGTGAGAAAGAAAACTGCAGCAATGTTTGCTGGATTTATTACAAGACTCGATCCAGAAGCAAATATCATGGGAGAAGGTGAAGCAAGTGAGCAAGGAGTAGCATTATCTGGCCTAGAACCTGGAACAATGCAGCTTTTAGACCCAGGAGAAGATATAAAATTTTCAGAGCCGTCTGATGTTGGAGGAAGTTATGAAGCATTCATGAGACAGCAACTGAGGGCAATAGCAATAGGTACAGGAATAACATATGAGCAGCTAACAGGAGATTTAACAGGTGTTAATTATTCATCCATTCGAGCGGGATTAATAGAGTTTCGTCGTCGATGCGCTATGCTGCAACATAACATTATGGTATTCCAGTTTTGCAGACCAGTATGGAGTAGATGGCTAGAGTTAGCAGTACTTTCTGGAGAACTCTGTATAGATGAAAAAGTAGTAAAAGCAGCGAAAGAAGAAGTAAAATGGATACCACAGGGATTTGATTGGGTGGATCCACTGAAAGACCAGCAAGCACAGCAAATGGCAGTAAGGAATGGATTTAAGAGTCGAGCAGAAGTAGTATCAGAAATGGGTTACGATGTAGAAGAAATTGACCAAGAAATAGCAGAAGATCAAAAGCGTGCAAATAGTCTCAACTTAATGTTTGACTCTGATTGTAAAGGATTATGATGCTCTTAGGAAAACCATTAATGCTTGAACCAAGGAGTTTTGAGCTGCTATCGTTATACAAAGAAAAACAGCCAATTTTCAAAAATCACTCCATCAAAAGTAACGTAGAAAGAACTGCAATTATACCAATTCATGGAATTTTAACTAAAAAACCGGGTGCGTTTGATGAAATGCTCGGGATGACATCATATGAGCAAATAGAAGTACAAGTAAAGCAAGCATTAGAAGATAGTAGTATAGAGACTATTTTACTGGACATAGATAGTCCCGGAGGAGAAGTAAACGGTATTTTCGACTTAGCTGATTTTATCTACAGTGCAAGAGCAAAAAAGAGAATTGTGGCAATAGCAAACGATGATGTGTACTCTGCTGCATATGCTATAGCTTCTAGCGCTGAAAAGATTTTTCTCACCCGCACTTCAGGAGTTGGGAGTATAGGAGTAATAGCAAGTCATATAGATCAAAGTGGGTTTGATGAAAAATGTGGAATAAAATACACAACTATTTTTACAGGCAAGAGAAAGAATGATTTAAATCCACATGAGCCGATAAGTTCAGAAAGCTTAAAAAGTTTAGAGGAGGAAGTAAATCGCTTATATGAAATTCTGACTGAACTTATAGCACGTAACAGAGGACTTTCTGTACAAGCAATAAAAAATACAGAAGCAGGGCTTTATTTTGGCAAGAATGCAATAGAAGTGGGACTTGCAGACGGAATTACAATTCTTTCATCTATTAATAAAAACAGGAGTATTACTATGAATGAACAAACTAGAACTGACCTAGAAACTGATAATTTAACTAAGTATCGTAATGAAGTTCTTGAATTAATACGTTTATGTAACTTATCACGAATGCCAGAGAAAATAGGAGAATTTATTGAGCAGGGCGTAAGTGTTGAGCAAGCCAGGGAAGTTTTAATGGAACTGCTAGCAGAGCGAACGAAGAAGACAGAAATACTGAGTGCAATACCACAGAATTCAGGAGAAGATTTAATGATACAGGTAGCAAGAAGTCGTAGGAGTTAAAGTATTTTTATAACCGCCGTATATAGCATTGATAAAAGCGGCGGTAAGCAGTTAAGGAGAGAAATTTATGAGTTGTATAAGCGAACAAAATAATCTAGGTGACTTATTAAAGTATGAGGTATCAAGTCTATATTCAAGAGACCAAATAACTGTAGCGAAAGGTCAAAATATTAAACTTGGTACAGTAGTTGCCAAGAAGACAGATGATGGTTTTATTAGAGTGCTGAACCCCACTGGAACAGACGGCACACAAACAGCAGTAGGAGTAATTACAACCGATATACATAGCAAAGATTCTGATATGAAAGGAGTGATTATTACTCGCAGTGCAATGCTAGCAGATCATGCAGTTGTGTGGCCAGCAAATATCACTGAAGAGCAGAAAAATGCAGCAATAAAGCAACTTGAAGGACGAGGGATCATTATCCGCAAGGGAGCTTAAAAAAACTATTAAAAATACAAAAGGGGGAAAAGAAAAAATGCAAAATCCATTTACAAACACAGCATTTAGCATGACGGCACTAACAAATGCGATGAATATATTGCCGATAAATTATGGACGTGTTGAAAATTTAAATTTGTTTCCAAGTAGGTCAGTAAGATTTAGACATATTACGATAGAAGAACACAACGGAGTGTTAAGTTTACTACCAACGCAAGTACCCGGAGCACCAGCAACAGTAGGAAAAAGAGGAAAAAGAAAGATAAGAACATTTACGATTCCGCACATTCCGCATGATGATGTAGTGCTGCCAGAAGAAGTACAAGGAATAAGGGCATTTGGATCAGAGAGTGAACTTAAAGCGCTTGCAGATGTAATAACTGATCATTTGCAGCTAATGAGAAACAAACATGCAATAACATTAGAGCATTTGCGAATGGGAGCGCTAAAAGGAATAATTTTAGATGCTGATGGGTCAGAATTATTAAATCTGTACAACGAATTTGAAATCACACCAAAAGTAGTAAATTTTGCACTAGGAACTGCAACAACTGATGTAAAGCGTAAGTGTATGGAAGTACTCCGGCATATAGAAGATAATCTAAGTGGTGAATATATGACCGGAATTCATGCCTTGGTAAGCCCTGAGTTTTTTGATGCACTAACTTCGCATAGTAAAGTGAAAGAAGCATACGAGAGATGGCAAGAAGGAGCAGCGCTAAGGAATGATATGAGATCAGGATTTACGTTTTGTGGAATCACGTTTGAGGAATATAGAGGGCAAGCAACTGATCCTGAAGGAACCGTAAGAAGGTTTATAGAAAGAGATACAGGACACTGTTTTCCAGTAGGAACAGCGAGCACATTTACAACATATTTTGCACCAGCAGATTTTAATGAAACAGTAAATACACTAGGACAGCCACTATATGCAAAACAAGAGCCAAGAAGATTTGATAGAGGGACTGATTTGCATACGCAGTCAAACCCTCTGCCAATGTGCCACCGTCCAGCGATACTAGTCAAGATCGTTGCAACATAGGTAGAGCAAATATAAAGCGGTGTGAGGCAGAAGAATGCTTTACCTCTTCTTAGCATATAAATGTTAGTATATAGCGGAGAAACGTGCAAGAGAATATTAAGAGATTATTTAAAGATTGTTTTGCCCATTTAGGAGAAGTGGCTTTATATAAATCAAAGGATAAGTCATATATGGTACAGGTATTAAAGCAACAGCCAGATAAATTATACGAGATTGGTGAAGGACAATTTGTGGGAGAGATGCTTTTTCTTGAGGTAAGCATTTTTGATATACTGAGGCCAATTGTAGGAGATATTTTTGTTATAGGTGATTGCAAATACAAAATACACACACCACCACTTAGAGATAAATCTGGAATGGTCTGGCGAATCGAAGCGTATGGGGTGTAAAATGTCTGTGCATATAGAAGTTAATAGTAATGAGGTAATAGAAAGTGTAAATGCTAAAAGAAAAAAAATAGAATTAGCAATAGTGAGAGCGTTAAACAGAACAGCACTATGGCTAAAATTGAAGACAGCAAAAGAAATTAGTGAGGAAAAGAAGATAAAATTAAGTTTGATAAGAAAGAGATTAAGAATTTTTAAGGCAAAAACTAGCAGATTAGAAGTGTTAATTAGAGCAAATCTCTATGACATTAGAGCATCAACAATTGGTAAAATACAAAAAACAAGAAGAGGATCGAAAGTAGGAAAGCATGAGTTTATAGTAGGATTTGCAGCAGTTATGCCAAAAGGAAATAGCGGTATGTTTAAACGTGAAGGAAGAGCAGCATTGCCAATAAAGGAAGTAAAACTACCGCTGGAACCAGAAGGCTCAAGAATAATAAAAGACCTTGTTAATTATGAGAGTGAGAGAGAGTTTGAGAAATACTTTAAGCATGAGCTAAACTATATTTTAAAGATATGACAAAGTTCTGGACAGATTTACATCAAACAATTTGCAGCACACTGAAGGAAGAAATACCGTCTATACAGACATGTGAAATTTATCCATCGATAAGAAAAGAATTATTAGCGCCAGCGTTATTTGTAGAGCTTGTGAGTTTAGAATCGGGAAAAGATCCAGGAACAGAAGAATTAGCACTGAAAGCAAGATTTGAAGCACGAATTGTGATTGATAGCACAATAGAAAATGCAGCTATTATTGTCAGAACATTAGCAGCAGAAGTAGCAAGAGTAGTAAATAAAAATAC
>NZ_JAHDJT010000149.1 GCF_023661085.1 Wolbachia pipientis | reverse complement strand
TATACATATTAAATACAGAGAATCACTCGGGTAAAAACTTGGCCTTGACTAATGTGAATGTAAATTTGACATATAGTGATGAAATCATCAGCGTAAAAAACTTTCATTTTAAGTTAAATGGTATGTACCTTTCTTTGATTGGCAAAATGAACTTTAGTACAAATCATACTCTGCTTAGGGTCAACATTAGTAAGTTTGCCGCAAAAGATTTATGTACTTATGTACCAGATAGTGTAATGAACAACAGATTTAAAAAATGGTATTGTGATAATATTGATGGGGATATTGTAAATACAATCATAAGTTTCAACGGTAAAATCAACAGCTTAGTTAATGATGATCTATCAGACGTCGTAATTGCTGCCGATATAGAAAACGGCAGCGTCAGATTTGATGAAGATTTTGAACAAGTGAGGGGATTAAACGGTGATTTAATTCTCAAAAATAACAACCTTACAATTGCTGTAAATAGCGCTAAGTTTCAGAATTTCACTATTGATGGTGGCAGTATTGAAATGAACTTTCTCGATAAGGAAGAGTCAGTTCTAGTCATCAATGGTAAGGCCACAAGCGATGCTTACGGGTTATATGAGCCTATAAAATTTAAGCTGGATGATATGATTCAGGTTACAAGAGACAAGATTGGTGGAATAGCAAAATCTGTATTCAGTTTTCGCATTTTTAACCTGAATATCGACGATAAAAAAGTAGATTTCTTAGCAAATTTTCATTCCAAAATTGACGATCTGGTTGTCTATGGCGCAAGTCTTGGTAAGCATGATATTAAGCTTGATTTTGGCAGGGACTTCATTGATTTAAATGTCAGTGGCATGGTAAATAATACACAATTATTATTCGACTTGAAAAGTAGCAACAAAAATGAAAGTTTTGCCTGGAATTTAACCGGAGATTTACCTGCTCAAATACTTAATTTTGATGGTGGTTACGTCAACACAAATATAGAGTCAGTGATAAATCAAGATAAGACGGGATATGTTAGTGGTAATATAGATTTGTCAGAGCTTGAGTCACGTTCAAGCTACTTGGGGTGGAGGAATCGCTTTGAAGATCACAATGAAATTTTGTTTTCTACGAGGCTAAAAGGAGCGGGTGAATTGTTAATAGACAAATTAGACGTTGTAGGAAATGACCTAGATATAAAGTTTAGCGGAAAAGTAGAGAATGGGAATTTGTATTTGAGTTCTGGCAAGTTTGAATTACCGGACAATGACCTTAATGTAGAAATTGAGTTAGGTAAAGAAAGAAGCATTGTAACTATTTATGGTGAGAAAATTAATTTGAGTGATATTTTAGGGTTACTTGGCAAAAATAGTAGTGGATTAAACAATGGCATAGAAGTAAGTATGAATGTTGACAATGTAATGATGAAAGAGGGCATTGTTGTCAAAAACGCCAAGCTACATGTAATCTGCACTAAAGGTGATTGTAGTGGAAGTAAATTTACAGGGCAGTTTTTGGAAGACAACAGCAAAATATCAGCAGAATACAGTGGAATAGGGCTCGAATTATATGCGGATAATTCGGGTATGCTTTTGCGCTCTTTAGGCATTGGTAAATCAGTTAAAAACGGCAAATTATCTTTTTATCTATCTCCTCAGAGAGAAAATGGAGAACATTACGGCATGTTATCTATCAGCAATTTCTATATCAAAGATGCTTCATTGCTTACTACTTTACTATCGATGTCTTCACTGCCTGGTATTGTAAATGCTATAAAGAACGAAGGTGTATACTTTTATAAGTGTAATGCACCTTTTTCATATAAAGAGGGCACTGTTGACATTGAAGAATCTTGGCTTGAGGGAGCAGAACTGGGCATTAGCACTAGTGGTAAGCTTGATATTAGGAATTATAAATTCCAGGTTGAAGGACAAGTAATACCAGCATATTCAATTAATAAATCTTTGTTGAGAATCCCTATAATCGGAAAACTTCTTACTGGTGGGAAAAGTAGGGGGATTATTTCAATAGACTACAAAGCAAGTGGGGATGATAAAAACAGTAATGTATCTGTTAATCCTATCTCTTCGCTAACTCCAAGCCTATTTAAGAGGTTATTGGGGGTGTTTGACCGTGCTATGACAAAAATGGCAACGCGCTAGGCATATAACACGCTATTTATAGAAATGGAACAAAAAAACTACTTGACAACTTTTGTCGTGACCCTTATCATAGTAGTGAAGCTATTTGTTTAACTTTCCAATCTGTACAGGTTAAAATGACAAGAGAACTTGTATTTGGCGTACTATTGTTTAATTTTTCGCACTATGTGCACTGCATGTCTTTTTAAAACTTCGGGTTTTCAAGCTGAAACGCGCTTATAAGTCGTTTAAGACATTACCCAACGCCGGATTTTAAAATAGAGAGTGGAATAACTAGCTA
>NZ_JAHDJT010000148.1 GCF_023661085.1 Wolbachia pipientis | reverse complement strand
AAAACCGTGCGCCGTGGTACGCATTAAGAAATACTTAGCGAAGCTAAGCGAGGTTCAGAATAAATGGCCTCGAGGTGAACAACTAACTTTAACCCGAAAGGGAAGGAGGACAAGAGCATGTATGTAAAGCGAGAATTATCTGAAGATGTGTAAGATAATGGCTTGCAACACCTGATCAATATGGTTAAGGCTAAACTGCTTGAATTCTAATCTTCAGTAGTGGTACGTCACACTCATGGGTAGCACATCTAAAACCCCATGTCTACAGTAAGTACAAATTATGGGTTTTGTTTGTGTGACATTCTGGCTGTAGAACGATAAGTAATGAACTTATTTAAGAGGATGAATGGAAAACCTAAGTTGATCTAGAACAGTTCTTAGTGACGGAACATGGGATGGCCTAAGGGACGAGAGTTCTATGGTTACGGAGTCATCGTAGTAGTCGTGGAAATAAAAGAACCACCAGGGAGTGTGGGAAAGCCACATACAGGGCAAAGGGTGACAGATAATTGAATGTTGAAATTGGGAGGTACGCAAGATGCGGAAAGCTGAAACAATACTTAACATTATACGTGAACGTGGACAAAGGAATTTGCCGGTAACAAACGTATATCGCTTACTTTATCAGCGAGATCTTTACCTTCAAGCATATAGCAAACTTTATCGTAATAAGGGTGCTATGACAGAAGGTGTGACAGTTGAAACAGTTGATGGTATGTCATTGGAGAAGATCGATAAAATTATAGAGGATTTACGCTATGAACGATATCGATGGACACCAGTAAAACGTATCTACATTTTGAAGAAGAGCGGTAAACGAAGGCCGTTAGGGTTGCCAACATGGTCGAATAAGTTACTTCAAGAAGTAATTCGATTAATGTTGGAAGCATACTATGAGCCACAATTTAGCGAATGTTCACATGGATTCCGACCAAAGCGTGGATGCCATACTGCATTAAGAGCAGTAATGCAAAAAGGCAGAGGTACAAAATGGTTTATCGAGGGGGACCTCAGTGCATGCTATGATTCAATCGATCATACCGTGTTGTTAAAAATACTGAGTGAAAACTTCCAAGATAACCGTTTTATCCAATTGATCAATCGACTGTTAAAAGCAGGTTATATGGAGAACTGGAAGTACAATACGAGTCATAGTGGGGTACCACAAGGCTCTATTGTTGGTCCAATTCTGAGTAACATATTACTTGATCGGTTGGATAAACATGTGGAACATGTACTCATACCAGCAAATAACCGAGGAAAACGAAGAAGGACAAACCCAAAATATTTAAGGTTAACTGTGCAAGTATCGATGATGAGAAAACAAGGAAACTGGGATCAGGCAAAACGACTGCGTCAATTAGTGCAGAGTATGCCATCTAAGGACCCTTGTGATCCAAATTATCGACGTCTTTGGTATGTTAGGTATGCTGATGATTTTCTGGTAGGGTTTGCAGGACCAAAGAATGAAGCTGAACAAGTTAAGAATGAGATTGCTAGGTTTCTCAATGAAGAACTCAAACTTATGCTTAATGAAGATAAAACATTTATTACACATGCGTGTGATAGCAAAGCCAATTTTTTGGGTTATGAAATACACGTTTTGCATGCAGATGACAAACATGATCATCGAACACAACGATGTATTAATGGTAGTGTTGGTTTATGTGTGCCACATAAAATAAAACAGAAGAAATGTTCTGAATATATGCGATGTGGTAAGCCGATACATTTACCTCAACGTACAGTTGATACAGCTTACAGTATTGTTGCTCAGTATCAATCTGAACTTATAGGGGTTGTACAAACTACAAAATGGCCTACAACCTTCACACATTAAGTTATTTAAGATATGTGATGGAAGTATCATTATTAAAAACCTTAGCATCAAAATACAAAACAACTTGCAGGAAAATTTACAGGAAGTTTGGTACAGTGATTGAAAATGATGAAGGAAAAAAACGAAAAGTAATTCAAGTCAAAGTAAATCGTCTGTCACCAAAGATACCACTTATTACACACTTTGGTGCTGTATCACTAAAATGGAATAAATGGGTTAGTGTAAATGATAACGTTATACCAATATGGAATAAGCGTAGCGAAGTAATACAAAGACTACTAGCGCAAACTTGTGAATTATGTAAATCACAAGAGCAAATTGAGGTACACCATGTACGTAAACTTGCTGATCTGCGAAGTAAAAATAATACTGAACTACCTGAATGGAAGAAAAGAATGACTGAACGACAGAGGAAAACTCTTGTTGTTTGTCATGAATGCCATAAGAAAATCCAATATGGTAAATATGATGGTGATTCCTTAAAACGTAGAGATTATCGGAGAGCCACGTGATACGGAAACGGTCATGCGTGGTTCGGGGAGAGGCTGTTGGAAAAGTGCTGAATGGACTAACTCGCTGGCTGCCTACTCTAC
>NZ_JAHDJT010000147.1 GCF_023661085.1 Wolbachia pipientis | reverse complement strand
GATTATCGTTACTGCATATTTTCTCCGAAACATGGGGATAAAAACCCAAAGCTTCCACATATTCTTTTATGGTAGTTAGATCCGACTCTTTTCCCTTCGAAGAAGGAGCAATAATATCAACTTGATCAACTGCACAGACACCCATGTTAATACATAAAACAAGGATGAAGTATAAAATGTAAACAATAACGGAACGCATTAAAATATCTTATAAAACTCTTTTTTTAGTATGTCGTCCAATTCAGAAAGTGAAACTTCAACTCCTAGTTCTTTCATTGATGTAACACCATAATCCTTCAACCCGCAAGGAATAATGCCTCTGTAGTGAGAAAGATCTGGAGAGACGTTAAGTGCTATGCCGTGATAAGTTATCCATTTCCTTACACGAATGCCAAAAGCCGCTATTTTTTCTTCTACTCCGTTGTTATTCACCCAAATACCTATTCTATCTTCTTTGAATTCTCCGGTGATATTAAAGTACTTTAGAACATTAATGATCCAATTGCTTAGATCTCTGATATATAGCTTTATATCGCATTTATTTCTTTTTTTAAGGTTGAGCATTAGATATATAATGCGCTGCCCCGGGCCATGGTATGTGTGTTTACCACCCCTGCCTGTTTTATATATAGGAAATAATTTTTCAACAATGTCGTCATCTGTTGCGTTGATCCCTGATGTGTAAAGTGGAGGGTGCTGGAGCAGCCATACTAGCTCATCAGATAAACTATCGTAAATTCTTTGAATTTTTGCTTCCATGAATTTTACAGCATGGCTATAATCGATAAGTTGGTTAGATATTAGCCACTTTACCATATTTTATTCCTTTTCTTTTTTAGTGTAGCAGTAAGTTCTTTTCCTGTCACCCAGGTGAATACTTAGATCTATATCTTCATTTGACTACGGAATCTTCAAACACTTTTAGATAAACAGGAGGCAAATATGAATCTCAATATCTTTCAAAGGAGAAAAGCACATAAATACTCTGCCTTGCAGCTCATAATGGAGCCAAGTTGGAGTGAGCGCAGTTATGCGAGTTTTGCTGAGGAAAGCTACGTCAAAAATGTTATTGCCTTTCGAGCAATCAACATGACTGCAAATGCTGCCTCTTCAGTGCCTTTTATTCTCTACCGGCTCACTAATCAGGGAAAGTCACAACTAAAAGTCCATCCATTACTGAAGTTACTTTATTCTCCCAGCCCAATAACATCAAAATCAGAGTTTGTTGAGGGAATTGTAACTTATCGGTTAATTAGCGGCAATGCTTATGTGTTGATGATTGAGCTGAAAAACAATAGGAAACCGCCAACAGAGCTCTATCTTTTGCGCCCCGATGGAGTTGAGATTGTTCCTGGAAGGGAGAACGTTCCTTATATATACCGCTACACTGTGAACAATAACAGTTATGACTTTAAGGTCAATAAGCTAACTGGACGTTCAGCAGTGCTACATCTTAAAACTTTCAATCCTTTGAGTGATTGGTATGGACTGTCACCAATTGAGGCAGCAGCATATAGCATAGATCAGCATAACCAAACTGGTGCTTGGAATCAGGCAATGCTGCAAAACGGGGCAAGACCAAGTGGCGCAATAGTTGTAAAACCAGCAAAAGATGGGAGCAGTGGAAATTTAAGCCAGGAGCAGTATCAGCGCTTGAAAGAACAGATAAATGATCATTACTCAGACTCTGTCAACGCTGGAAGGCCAATATTGCTTGAAGGAGGCTTGGAATGGAAGGAAATGAGTCTATCGCCAAGAGATATGGATTTTATTGAATCCAAACACAGCTCAGCTCGCGATATTGCACTGGCTTTTGGCGTTCCACCGCAGTTGCTTGGCATACCAAACGACAACACTTACAGCAATTTGGTCGAAGCACGACTTTCCCTTTGGGAGCAAACGGTTTTGCCAACACTTGAAAACATTGTCTGTTATCTAAATTCTTGGCTAACACCAAGATTTGGTGAAGAACTCCATTACGTTTAGTTGTTGAAGATGACCATATAAGACTTATACCTCACTTATTCCTTGAACCCGGTGTGCAAAAAGTTGTTTCTATCGAGCACGAACACGAGGAAGTAGCAAAGATTTTGGTAAAATACACTCTGTTAAAAGATACCGAAGTGAACAGACCAGATTATTTAGAGCAAGATTCTAATTTTAACAGGAAGGTGTTAGAATATTGGAAGCAATGTCAAGAGGAAATCAGAAAACTTAAAGAAGAGAATAAGCCACTGTATGACTTTTTAAGAGAAAGCAACATTGATAATCTAGTTAGTATATGGGAAAGAAATAAAAATGTACGCAGTAAGTTTGGCAAACAAAAAAGCTTACAAGAACAATATCCAGAATATGCCCATATTTTAACTAACAAGGCTAATGAGGCAGAGAAAGGGGAATGTTTAAAAAGCATACGCGTCAAGTTAAGAGATTGTGAGCAAATTTAGAGAAGTTAAGGTTGATA
>NZ_JAHDJT010000146.1 GCF_023661085.1 Wolbachia pipientis | reverse complement strand
GTCTTTTTTCTCTGTCTGGTAAATTTCTTAAATATTATAGCTTAGACTAGTTGCGCTTAAAAGCAGCTAAATTGCAGCGTTTAAGACATAAAAACGCCAATACTGAAAATAGACAACGGCCAGGGCTTCTTTTGCCTTTTTTTCCATTTAATAAATTTCTTAAACATAAAGGCTATTAAATGCGATCTCCGCAAGAAAGGGTGTCATGAAAGTAGCAGATACCTGCAACCGCAAGTGATCCGCAAATCACAATGTTCATGTATCGCGCTACTTGCATAGCAGAGCAATTCAGGCTCATGCGAATGATATCTGTTATTGCAATTATAGTATATACTAGTTTAGCAATAAATTGACTAATAGACATTATAATGTTGATAATTGTAAATTTATTGTGAGATTTTTATGAGTGAAAACAAACACGTTTTTGAGATAGTGCCAGGGAAACAGTTAGGAACAGCTTTGGAAATGTACAAAGGCAATAAAAGCGGTAATGTAATACGTGAGCTCCCCGATATCGAATATGGTAACCCTATTGATAAACCGAGAATTACTGAAGCTGCTTTTATACCGCTGTATGATAAAAGTGGTGAAATATTAAAATTACCAGTAAAATTTTGCACTAATGTTGGGCAGCATTCTGCTGCATCAGATATAGTAAAATGTATTGAAGAAAGGGAAGGAGATCTGAAAGCTCAATCTTATAGCTGTAAATGGAAAGAAGAATTAAGTAAATATGACACAAATTGCACTATATATGGGCAACGTCACAAACATGTAGTTGATCATGTAAACGATGAGAACTCTTTTGTATATCTTAATGACGAACTAGTAAATATAACATCTCAACGTTTTGCTGCTAGAGAGCCTCAAAGTCCACATCAATTGTACTGGCCACCTTTTCTTCTTGTACAACCTGCAAAGTACCAATACATAACACGAGATGAGAGCGGTAAATACTATTTTTCAGACAGAGAAGGAAATATTATCGACTCACCAGACAACGAAGTGTTGCAAAAAAGCATAGCACCTTGCAGTAGAGAAGAAGCAAAAGAAATAATAAGTAATGTACTATCTAATATATCAGATTATATATTATCATCAAATGTATTTATTAAATTCCTCGTTAAAGGTCTCTCAGATGAACAGCTAAAAACTTTTACTAATACTATCAATGATAAACAATTACAAGCTATAGCAAAGTATTTAACCGATGACCAGCTTCAAGCTTTAGTTGATCATTTTACCAATCACCAACTAGAAACTCTTGCTCAGGAATTAAATGAGACAAAACTGAAAATTATCGTTCCTACTTTAAATGAAGACCAACTTGGAAGTTTGGTGAGAGGATTGGAGCCAGATCAGGTAAAAAATCTTTTGCCTCACTTAAAGATGGATCAATTTAAAGTGTTTATTACAAGTTTAGATTATGAGCAGTTTACAGTGATTGTGAAAGACTTGGCTGAGCACCACCTGACAATACTTTCTAAAGAATTGGGAGTTGATCAGCTAAGAGCTCTAGTAAGTAGCCTGCAAGAAGATCAACTGAAAGATTTGGTTAATAAGCTGGATGATAGGCAGCTCGTAGCAATAGCTCAAGATTTAACTGACCCTAGCAGAATTAAAGTTATAATTGATTCCCTAATTGACCCTGAGAAACTTCAGATTCTTGCTCAGAATATGTCCGATGAACAATTTGCAAAACTTTTGAATGAGCTAAGCCCAAAAGATCTAAAGGATATTATTCACAAACTGCCTTATGAAAAAGTTATATCTGTGGTTGGTAACCTCGGCAGTAAAGATCAATCTAATGCTATTATTGAGATGTTGAAAGAGAAACTTGGGGAACAGAGTGAAAAACTGAAGGAGATTCTTGATAAAGTTGATCAGATGCGTCCTGAAGAGAGCGAAAAGATCTTTGAGAGTGTACCTAATATTTCTTCTCAAGGTTCCAATGATGAACTCATGGAAGCAATGACATATGTCCAATATCAACCCGAATATCTGTAAATTAGTGTTTATAAACCTAAAGAAAAAGCAGTATAGGGTTGAGAACTGGTTTAAAAATTTTTAACGATACTTTGGAGGTATTTGTATGCATAATAGTTTACAAAATGAAGCACAATTCTTGCAGGAAAATGAAGTTTATAGCAATATGGGAAACAGCACTAGTACACAACAAGAAGGTCAAATTGTAAAAAATATTGACTTTGTTACGCTAAAAACTGGTACTGATAAGGATGTAAAGGACTTAAAAAAGCGGCAAGTGGTTATACCGTTAAAAAAGCTGTCGGAAGTTAGTACAGGATATAAACAAAGAGATTGTTAGTATCCTAAATACTGAATTACAGACAGCACAAACTAAAATCCAATCTCTAAAAGACATTATTGGTGATAGTGAAGCAGGTTTAGTAAAGGATCTTGAAGACTTAAAAGAACAAGTAAATAACTTAACACCAGAGGAGGCACCCACTCATGTTAATCATACGCGTCAAGTTAAGAGATTGTGAGCAAATTTAGAGAAGTTAAGGTTGATA
>NZ_JAHDJT010000145.1 GCF_023661085.1 Wolbachia pipientis | reverse complement strand
CCTATAAATTTAACTGTTAAAACTGTTGCCATACCGAAGTAAGTATAAAGTACCTGAAATATTTTTTAATGCAACAAAAATTTTTGTATTGTTATAGTACAGATAGAAGGCCTTAATATTTTGAATCATAGTCTGAAGAAGTTTAATTGTTTCAGCGACGTACACGCTTTATATTTGGCTATTTTGCATAACAAACGTGAAAGCAACTGTTTGGCATTTGTGTACTACGTTATACAGTGACAACATGGTTGTGAGTCCTTTAGTTTTATATTTTTAGCTGCATTCTAAGCAAAAATACCACATTAACTAGTGTCATAAAGATTTTTTAATCACTTATTCTCTGAAGTTGCTGTATTTCTGATTTAGAAAGTCCAGTTGTCTGAGAAATAACATCAATGGAGACGCCAGCTTTAAGTAGGTTTTTTGCAACTTCAATTTTCTCTTCCATTTTACCTTCCGCAATGCCTCTTTGATGACCGATTTGGATACCTTTTTCCGTAGCATCATCAAGCCGTTGAGCCCAAATAGCCTCTTCTTTCTGTACATTCAAAACCCTTTCTTCGTATGCTGCTAGATCCTTTTCATCCCAACTAAATTTGTCTAATGCATCATATGCTAGCTTTATTATTGGAGCTTTCTCTGCTATATCTTTTAGGTCTTCATCCGTAGTATTTTCTGCATACCGGAAAAAAAACACCACCTTTCTACTGTACTCTCTAGTTGCTCTACTTTGTTTTTTGTAAATTTAGGCAACTTAATAAAGACGAATTGAAAATCCTTTAGATAATGTCTATTAGTTTTTATCTCTCGTATATTATGGGTGGAAATGTATGCAACCTCTGGAGGAAATAGTATACTATTGGAAATAGCAATAAAGAATACTTTCTTAAAATCAATATAATTGCCAGATTGTCTTGAGTAGGCTTTAGCGGCATAAAGTTGGGCACGTTTTTCAAAGCCTTTATCACGAACAAGTTGCATTTCCGCGATATACCTATTTCCACATAAATCCTTGCAAAGAACATCAACAATGCTTTGTTTATCAGAAGCAATCTCAGGATTCATGATAGTGCTAAGGAACTTAACATCTTGTATAGTGTTAACACCAGTAAAGCCTAAGATATCATTTAAAAAGTGGACAAGGATATTCTTATTTTTTTCAGTGCCAAAGATACGTCGAAATGCTATATCATTTTTAGGGTCGAGAAATTTTGAGAAAGCCATAGCAAAAAACCCTATAAGACGTTAATAATTATACACAATTCTGAAGAAACATTCAACTAAATTTTCAAACATGCAAAGCCCAAGAAGTGGGTTAGCAGCTATATCGAACGCTTTTGGGTGTAAAACTACAATGAAAATACGAAACAATAACGCTTAAAGAAATCAGCAACTATTAATATCTTTTGTACTTTTCATAAAAAATTAGATAAAAAATCGAAAAAATTGACTTGACTTCCGCCAAAATGGATGGCTTTATGCCAACGCTGATAAAAAACAGCAGTAAATATTAAAAAACAAATAGCAACTAGAGAGGTGCATTTTATGAACAACAAGAATAAAAATGAAGATAATCGTAGAGAAGAAATAGAATTTAGAATATTGGAAAGCAAAGGAAAGGCTCTGCTTGATCATGAAATAATAGAGACGTTTCTAAGAATAATACATGACAGTGACCAAGCTCAAACTATTGCTAAAAATCTAGTGGATACTTGTACAGGAATAGGAGGCATTCTAGGTCGAGAAATAGATGACTTGAAAATGATAAAAGGAGTCACTGATCCTGCAGTTGCAGTAATTATGTGTGTGCAGGAAGCTGGAAAGAGAGCACTAAGAGAAGGGTTAAAAAAAGGACCAATACTGATAGCCAAGAAAAGCTCATAGAATATATAAGGGTAAGTATAGGCTTCTCAGCGAAAGAAGCTGTCCAGATAATATTTTTGGATACACAGTTTCGTTTTATAGGAGAGGAAGTGTATTTTGGTACAATAAATGAGGTGCCTCTATATGAAAGGGAAGTAGTAGAAAAAGCATTAGCAAGGAAGTCAGCATCAATAATATTAGCTCACAACCACCCAGGAGGAAGTGTAAAGCCATCAGAAGGAGATAAAGCTATGACTATGGAATTAGCTTCAGCGTGTCAAAGTGTAAACATTAAGCTAAAGGATCACATTATTATAACAGATAAAAGTTACTTCAGCTTTAAGAAAAACGGCCTATTATAAAGATATGGGAATGTCAAATTTTTCTTGCGTCTAATCCTGAGAAGTTTGGCGACTTTTTAAATTTTGAATATGTTGAATAAAAAACGACCTCCACAGAAGAGCTTACAGAGGCATTTGAGGTGTTGGACGTCTTTTGGGTCTCTTTTCTAACTACCGCTATAATGTGGCTTTAAAGCCTGTTAAATGGGACATGGTAATTTTCCTCGTATTTATGCCATAAAAACACCTATTTTTTAGGATTTCCCCAGGTAAACTATAAATGCAAAGCAGCGACCCATTCTTCTTTAGTTAAAATTTTAACACCTAGCTCCAAAGCTTTTTGATACTTGGACCCAGGTTTTTCGCCGACCACCACAATGTCCGTTTTATTTGACACACTTGAGC
>NZ_JAHDJT010000144.1 GCF_023661085.1 Wolbachia pipientis | reverse complement strand
TAACTTCTCTAAATTTGCTCACAATCTCTTAACTTGACGCGTATGGTTCGTACAGTTGTATGTAAGCTGCTTACATGGCACCATTTTTGCTTCAATATTTACCACGCTCTTGAATAGATAAATTAGGTATACAAAAGATTTAATCTATCTGATAGCTCCTTTCACAACAATCGTACCAAACAGCATATCATGATATGTCTGTTTCTTTTGAGAGAAGCAAGCTACTAAATACCAGCAGAGGAAAAGCAGCTGTATAACTACTACCAGTATGTTGGCAACACTTACTAACGCCTCTTGTTCTTGGAAAAGCTCGATTAGGATAGCTATTACGTTGTTCAATAGATGAAGAAAAAACTGAGAAATGCTTCTATCAAATGCTAAACTCAAGTCTATTTTAGAACCATCTAGGCTTATGGTATGTATGTTCATTAACTGCTGACCAGGAGTTGCCTGAGTTGCTGAGGATATAAAATATGTGAAGTAACTGCAATTTACACACATATATGATAAATATAAAATTAACGGAAAATTCTTTAACAATAGTATGATTAATAGGTTTGGAATTAATAAAATTGCCACATCTATTAAATATGCACAAAAGCGCCTTTTGATACTGGCAATCTCTGTAACAGTGTTCATTATCTATCTTTCAAATACTTTATTATGAAATCTGTAAGTTTATCAAAATGTTGAAAACATAACAAATCTTCGTATCCGCTTATTGATTGGCCATATATAATAGGTAAACAATTGGCGTTTTGTGCACACAAAATATCTGTGATACTATCACCAACAAAAAACACATTTTCTTTATTTATAGGCAATGTACTCTCCTCTAGTGCAAACAGCAGTGGAGTTGCAGATGGTTTGTCTTCTGCAGTGTCGCATGAACCAACTACCCTCTCAAAGTAAGAGTCTAGCTTAAAATAGGCTACTTCTTCACGTAAATTAGTGTTTTTCTTATTACTTACTATTGCTAGATAGATATTATGGCTTTTCAACTTCTGCAGCATTTTTTCTACTCCTTGATTTAGAGTAATGTTTTGCAACAGTGCATTATCTAGGTATTGTTGGTATATTTGATTTGCTTTTTTCCACTGATCGCCAAATAAATTGACCATGTAACTCTTTCTCGACTCATGGGAATTTCTATCAGCGGCTTTATTACTGTACCCCATTGAGTCTAAGGTATGCTTAATGGCATTAGAAATATTGTCTTGGGTGTCAACCAAGGTATTATCCCAATCGAATACTACTGCTAATGGGCTGTTTTTCATTTCTACATTGTTACGTATTTTAGGTTAATAAGTAAATAACATTTTGATGAAAAAAATATAAATAGGACGCTCTTAATGATCACAAGAAACATTACTTATTGCAAGTTGTGTTAACCATTTCTACATAATAAGCTAATACACTGGTTTTATAAGCTTTATTAGGAGTAGGTATGGCTGAAGTTAAGAATACATCTCAAGAAAATGTTGAAAGAAAGTTTAAAGATGTTTTTGAACGTTCCCCAGGTCCTTTCCCAGAAGGGGCTTCATTAGAAGATAAGGTTAATTATATTACAGAAAGAACAGAAGCTCTAAAGGCTGTAAAAAGTAAAGAGCTCGAAAGTAAAATGGAAAATATTGCAAAATTAAACAAAGAGCTTGAAAAACGACAAAGACAGAACGATGAAGAAATAGATAAACTTAGACGATCAACACAAGAGCTAAGAAAAGAGTTTGGTACAAGTAAAATAAAGAAATTAGGTGGTAATGATAAATTACCGCAAGAAGCTAGGAAAGATGCGCAAATCGCTGAAGCTTCTAAGCAAACAGATATGCAACCACCAAGGGTTGAAGAGTTGCGTGATAATCCAGAGTTTCAAGAAGCAGCCGGCAATCTTAAAAAAGCTACTGCAGAAGGTGAAAAGTTTGGACGAAGTGGACAAAAGGGGACCTCTGTGCAAACAGACACACAACTATCGGTGAATGCGGAGGCTCAAGCTCTGTCGGAATCTAAATCACAGGCTGTTGGTTTCTCTTCGATGAGTATAACTCCTACAAAAGAAAAAATCAGTGATAAAAAGCCTGAGTTGAATAAAAAGGATAATGTACCTCAAGAAAATCAGAAAGAAGAAGGGCTTTTCAGTCTTCTCAAGCGCTTTGTTAAGAAGGTACTAGAAAAGCTTTTAGGTGAAGATGAAAAGAGTGTAGAGAATGCTCATAGCATGAAAGGAGCTACTCAGAGAGATAACGAGGTGCAACAACAGGGCAAGCACTTCGATAAAATTTTAAATCAAGATCAAAGTATAGGAAAAGGTTTAAAGCAAGTAGCAACACAACTTGAGAATTCTACGATAACTCCTGTCAATACTCCTAAAGTGACTGAAGTAAGCGCGGGTCGTGAAAGATGATCCGCTTGACTTCAGTGATTTGAAAAAGCATTTGACTATACAATATGCTGTATGGCTACAATTAGACTTATTGCTTAACTTAAACTAAAGGCAATTACTTTTGGCATTTTTTGTGTGCTCTAAAATTGCCTTAGCTATAAATATTAAGAAATTTACTATACGAGAAAAAGCAAAAGAAACTCCGAGTGGCGAGTTTTGACTCTATAATACTGTAAATTGGCGCTATAATAATTTAC
>NZ_JAHDJT010000143.1 GCF_023661085.1 Wolbachia pipientis | reverse complement strand
TCCCAGTTTTTTACATACTGCTGAACTAGTTCAGGGTATTCTTTAATAATTAATAGATTCTCAGCGTTCCCTTTTTCGGCTGTTTTACTGAGATTAAGTGATCCTGTGATGACTTTTTGATTATCGATAATTATTACCTTATTATGGGCGATTTTTGGCTTATCATCAATCCAAACTGGTATTCCACTTGCAAACAATTCATTCATAACACTATGTTTCGAGTAAAGTTGCGATTTATCTAAAATGACTTTAACATCAACACCACGCTCCTTAGCATTAACCAAAGCATTCGCAACCGCCTTAAGAGTAAATGTATATTCTTGGACTAAGATGGATTCTTTAGACTGGTCTATCTCGCTAATTATCGGCACAGCACAGTCCTCTTCAGGCGAGAAGCAAACTGTAGCTTTTGGGCATGGCGAAAATATAGAGCCTGCATAGTAATACAGAGAAAAGCACACTGACAAAAGCAAAAGGTATAAAAACCTCACAACCCACACCTAAACATATGGTGATAGGCTACATCATAGTTTTATCATCTGTCAATAGATCCCTAGCACATCAAACCAGCTTTGACACGTGCGTCTTGACAAATCTTACCTGAAAAGGACACATTTTAAATTTTTTTGTTGAAATAAAATAGAAATAAAAGAGCTGTTTTTTGCAGTACTTTACGGGTAATTTAATGGTAAAAATTCTAGGGAGAAATTTTGTACAATAGTCACTGACATTTTTCCCTAAGTTGACGCCGTTGAGCGTTCAGTTGCACCTTCCCTTATAAAAGATTTTAGCTCTAATGCCTTACGTTATGAAGATACAAGCTAATATTATCCAAATCAGCATGTTTACGGTTATTTAATCACTGACATGATACATTAAGTAATTGTGTACGGAGGGAATATGGATACTGGAATAAGTTATGCAGGAATTTTGAGGCGAGCTTTAGCATACGTGATTGATAGCGTTTTATGGACAATAATAGCACTTATTTTAGTTTTTTCTTTATTTCAGCTCCCCTCGTCGTTAGATAATATAGAAGAATTTTATCATACTATAACAACTCGCATAATGATTCTTGCAGAGGTGTTCCTTATAATATACCTAGCGTTTAACGTTTTTATGATAATGAAATACGGTGGCACTCCAGGGAAGCTGTTGTGCAGTATATACGTAAAAGACGCAAATACGCTTAAAAATGTTACTACAGCGCAAGCAACAATAAGGTGTGTTTTGAGTGGAGTTCTTTGGTGTATGCTTTCCTCACCTAAAGCTTTCGGTTTGGTTTCCATTCTACCAATTTTAGTTATATTATTTGCAATATTTGATCAGCGCAAACAGACTATATATGACAAAATTGCAAAAACAGTAGTAATAGATTATAAACCCGAAAACTAACTTCTCTTTACAATTTATGGTTATTTAATAACGTGCTTTTATATTAGTTAGTAATATTACAAAATATAGGTGGGGTTATGGATAATGAAATAAATGTTAAAGTAAATTATGTAGGGTTTACAAGGCGTACTGTAGCAGAAGTATTTGACTATATCATATTTTTCTTCCCTTTACTCATCCTGTACATTGCAGTATCAGGCAATAATGAAATTGATAACTTTCATGACGAAATTGAACAGTTAACATCTCCTTATACAATCTTTACATCAATGCTGTACACAGTATTAGAAATATTAATGATAACGAGATGGGGAGGTACTCCAGGACAACTGTTATGTGGTATGTATGTCAAAGACGTAAATACATTTAAAAGTGTTACTCCAATGCAAGCAACAATCAGATGCATTTCTGAGACAGCTTTATCATTTGGTTCTCTTTTTTTGATTGACTATGTTTCTCGGTGGTTAGCAATTTTACCGATTCTAATTTTAATATTTGCAATCTTTGACAAACGCGAGCAATTTCTTCACGATAAAATTGCAAGAACAGTAGTGATAGGCTATAAACCTAGTTAAACTTTCTTTTATAGACGTTGTATGGATAGAAAAGTAAATTACTCAACAATGACAAGACGTACTCTAGCATTCATAGTTGATTGTATTTTACTTATTGTAATACCGTTTATTTTGGTAGTGGTAGGTTTCTCACTCACACACGCAATAAAAGGGGTCATAGGGGCAATAATTGTAATCACCACAGTTGTATTTTCTTTATTTTTGATGATACCGTGTGTATTTCACACATTCATGCTAGTAAAATTTGGCGGCACTCCAGGACACTTGTTATTTAGCATGCGTGTGAGAGACAAAGATACACTTGAGCAGATCACTCTAATACAAGCAATAAAAAGGACTATCGCTTTTTTCATAATTTACTGTATATCGCTCTGCAATCCTATTTTATTCTTAGCTATACTAATTCTAGTTTTAGTATGTGCAGTAGATGATAAACATAAACAAGCTTTTCATGATAAAATTGCAAATGCGGTAGTGATAGATTATAAACCCAGTTGATATTTTCCTTCCAACGCCCTCTTTTCTTTCATTCCAGCGCCTCCCTCTCTTGTCATTCCAGTACTTCCTTTTTTTTGTCACTCCAGTACTTGATACTGGAATCCAGGATACTACTTTAGTAATAGATATTTAAGAAATTTACCAGACAGAGAAAAAAGACAATAAAACCCCGAGGTAGCT
>NZ_JAHDJT010000142.1 GCF_023661085.1 Wolbachia pipientis | reverse complement strand
CTTGTCATTTTAACCTGTACAGATTGGGAAGTTAAACAAATAGCTTCAGTACCATGATAAAAGGAATGGCGAAGGTTGTCAAGTAGTTTTTTCGTCCTGTTTTCTAAGGTTTTTACTCGTGATAACCACCGTGCCTGCGATCTTGTCGTGCCAAGTTTGGCAGCGTTTGTCGAAATTTGACCATATAAAACCCAAAAATAATGGCGCAACTGACAATATAAAGGAGAAAAACCTCTTCGTTGCTTGTTTTAGGGTCATTTTTCCAAAAGTCTGTTCATCCACAACTCTGAGCCCAAGTAGCAGTTTTCCAGGCGTAGCAGCGAACCTTATCCACATATATGCAACATAGCTAAATAGCATAATAAATTGGACTATTTGATTTAGAATCCATAGTTTACCAGGTCTGCTCTGCATTGCCCTCTCTTCCGCAGAAATCGGCGCTTGCACCTGATATTTTGCAATTATTTCGCTCGATATTTTTCTGTCCTCTGAATTTGTAAAGAGCTGATTTACGGCCAGGCTGCAGAACTGTAAGAACAAAACGATGATAATTAGATCAAGCAATACCGATATATAGCGCCTAAACCCCGTTACATAGCATATTCCACTTTCGTCCTTTTTTACCTTTTGAATAGCATTCATAGAAGAGAGAATAGAAAATAAGCGATCAAAAAACCTGTGTAACATATGCACTTTCCAACATTTGAGTGCCCCTGGCCGGAGTTGAACCAGCATGCTTTTGCAAGCAACAGATTTTGAGTCTGCCGTGTCTACCATTCCACCACAGGGGCTTAAGTTTCAATGCTATAGGCAACACGAAATTAGTCAAATTTTTTTACCTTTACATCTTTCAAACGAGGACTAAATATTCTACAATAATCGATAGTTACTCTAAAAATTTAGAATGAATGAATTAGCTAATCTCATCGACTCAAGAAGCATAGATAAAGAAATATGCAAATTACCACATAACTTGGAAGCGGAGCAAATGCTCATCGGTGCAATGATTCGTGACAATAGAATTTGTGATGCAGTTGAAGATATGATCGCAGCAGACAATTTTTATGATCCACTGCATCAAAGCATTTTTACGCAGATATCTAAAACCAGAAAACACGGCGTAGTTGCTAATGAACTGAGCCTCAAAATGTTTTTTGAGAACGACGAAGCATTTACCAAGTGCGATGGGGTTGAATATCTCGCAAAGCTCGCAGCAAAGGCGAGTATCGCGCTTGATATCTACAGCTTGACTAGAATAATCCGTGACACTTACTTAAGGAGATGCTTAATCAAGCTCGGGCAGGAGATAGTTGATGATAGTTACAGCTATGACATCGAAAACCCTGCACAGGCGCAAATTGAACAAGCAATGACAAAATTGTTCAACTTAGCAGTAAAAAAGCAAGGTGAGAAGACGTATGTAAAGCTTGCAAGCTCAGTTAAAGATGTAGTTGAAAAAATAAGCACACTGAAAAATAATCCGGAAGCGCTGGGCATTACAACCGGACTCCAAGACCTAAATCAGCTTCTTGGTGGTCTGCAGAAATCTGACCTATTAATTCTAGCTGCAAGGCCTTCTATGGGTAAAACAGCGCTGGCGCTAAACATTGCCCTTAATGCTTGTAAGGTCCTGCAAAAAAGAGCAGATAAACAACACTACGTAGCGTTTTTCTCACTTGAAATGTCAGCGGAACAATTAACTGCAAGATTGATCACTATAGATTCGGGAATCAGTTATTATAAGGCGCTGACCGGAAGAATTAGTGATTTTGAATTGCATGAATTCATTAATGCGAGTACAGAATTGTCTGAATTGCCTTTCATTATAGATGACACTCCTGCTCTGTCAATTAGTGCCCTTCGTACCAGAATACGTCTGCTGTATCAATTATATAGTGTAGAAGTGGTATTTATTGATTACCTGCAGTTAATTAGAGGAACAACAAAAAGGAGTAATGAAAATAGAGTGCAAGAAATCTCGGAAGTGACACAGGGTTTGAAAGCAATTGCAAAAGAGTTAAATATTCCCATTGTTGCACTATCGCAGCTCTCCCGTTCTGTTGAGCAAAGAGACGACAAAAAACCTCAACTTGCTGATTTGCGCGATTCAGGAAGCATAGAACAAGATG
Organism: Wolbachia pipientis; assembly: GCF_023661085.1. Taxonomy (GTDB): domain Bacteria; phylum Pseudomonadota; class Alphaproteobacteria; order Rickettsiales; family Anaplasmataceae; genus Wolbachia. Next base: position 698 of record NZ_JAHDJT010000142.1, on the reverse strand, counting down.
CTGACATAGTAATGTTTCTCTACAGAGAGGAATACTATGAGCTAAGAAAGCAGCCAAGTGAAGGAAGCAATAAACATCGAGAATGGCAAGAGAAGATGGAGAAAATTAGAAATATTGCAGAGCTCATTATTGCAAAACAAAGGAACGGACCAATCGGCAGTGTGAAGCTATATTTTGACTCCAGCAGAGGCGCATTCAAAGATTACACGGAGAGGCATGTTTCATAGCTCTCAGCAATCTTTCCTATCCTCGCTATAGTTTGCTAATTTATTAATAAACTTGATATATCTCTTCACCCGTGCTACAATTTTAATAATAAATTAATTCTAGTGAGGTATATAATGAGTATATTTAAAAAAACTAACGCACCTTATCTTGTGAGTGGTGCTTTGGCTATCGGAACTTTATTGGCATCAGGAATATTTGCTGTAGCTCCTTATATTGGTTTCTTAGCTCCAGTTGCAGCTCTAAGCCTTGGCCTTCCATTTGTTATTGGCGGTGCTGTATTTTCTGCTGCAGCTATTGCACTTTCAGCTGTGGTAATTAACAAAAACAACACCATTTCTGAGCAAAAAGCTCAACTGGCTAATCAAACGAAAGAGATAGCAGATAAAAAGAAAGAAAATTTTGAGCTAAAAGTTCGACTTGCTGAAAACAATACTAAGCTTTTTGATAAGCAAGAGCAGTTACTTAAGGAA
>NZ_JAHDJT010000141.1 GCF_023661085.1 Wolbachia pipientis | reverse complement strand
CATTTTAACCTGTACAGATTGGGAAGTTAAACAAATAGCTTCAATACTATAATAATGGGACTGGCGAAGGTTGTCAAGTAGTTTTTTTCTTATATGTCAAAGCTGGTTTGATATGCGAAGAGTCTATTGACACTACGTATAATCTGGAGTAGTGGTAAATAGCAATGTTTAAAAGTATTTTCACATTTAGTTTTTTTACGGCTATTTCAAGGATCTCAGGACTAATAAGGGATATATTAATTGCCATGGTTGTTGGCGCAACTCCTCTTGCAGATGTATTTTTTTCTTCGTTTCGCTTTGCCAATCTATTTCGGGCGTTTTTTGCAGAGGGAGCGTTCACTACCTCTTTTATACCGTTATATTCAGCAGAATCACGTGATAATAAAAAAGCATTTAGCTTTGCGAGTAGCACAATATCTCTTACGTTTATTGTTTTATTGATTTTTTGCCTTATCACGCAGACTTTCTTTCCTTATATGATTCAAGTACTCACTCCTGGATTTGATCAAAGCAAACTTGCCCTCACTGTGGCTTTATTAAGAATTATGATGCCCTACATAATTTTTGTGTCAATTGCATCACTAATTGGTGGAATGCTGCAAGTAAAGCAACATTTTGCTTCAACAGCCATTGCACCGATCATTTTGAATCTCTGTTTAATTGTTAGTTTACTTGTGCCTTACATAAAAACACCGGCTCACAATCTCTCCATAGCTGTCCTGATTGGAGGGATTTTTCAACTATTGTTGATGCTGTTCAGTGCATATAAATTAAAGGCTGCATTTTTTTTTAGCATAAAATTGAGTGATGAAGTAAAGTTATTTTTTAAGCGTGTAATACCAGCAATTATCAACAATTGTGTAACTCAGATAAGCCTATGGATTGATACAGTTATGGCCAGTTTTGTACCAAATGCGGTGTCCTATATATATTATGCCGATAGACTAAATCAACTACCGCAAGGAGTAATTGGTACTGCAATTGGTACAGTGCTTCTTCCTTTAATCTCAAAACAAGTAAATGATACTGAAAGTATAGCCAAAATACAGAGTAAAGCTCTCAATGTAGGATTAATATTAGTTATGCCAACAACCGCTGCTTTTATTATTATTCCTGACATAATTTTACTTACGCTTTTTTCTTACGGTAAGTTTGATCACTATGCAGTGCAACAAACTGCTCCTACGTTGATAGCGCTTTCTCTTTCTTTACCTGCATTTATTATAAATAAAGCGTTGCTACCCACGTTTTTTGCTAAGGGCGATTTAAAAATACCAACTATATTCTCACTAATGTGCCTTGGAATTAATGTGGTGCTAAACCTCTTGTTAATGCACAAATATCAGCACACAGGAATTGCTATCGCTACTTCCATTTCCACTTGGATAAATTCTATTCTGCTAATTAATTATCTAACAATAAATAAAATGTATAAGATTAGCCAAGTATTACTATTAAATATCGTAAAAATTCTTATTGCAACATTGGTCATGTCAATAGTTCTTTATGTTTCTAGCTCCTTATCAGCAGGACTATTTCTCGATAAAATATTTGCTCGTGTCATCCATTTAGCAGCGCTAATATTTTTAAGTGTCGTTGTTTATTTTGGTACTCTTTATCTAATATTTATGGGTGATTTTAAGTATATAAAACTATGAGATTTTCTATATACACAATATTATCAATCTCTTTGGTATTGATCCTTTTGCACATTGCTGCAACTTTCAAGGACTGGAATAACTACAAGGAACATATTGTGCAAAAATTAGAAAATACATACAACGCTAAAGTACGCATTGGAGGAAAAGTCAAAGTTTCACTAATTACTCCAAAGCTCACTATTTATAACGTGTACATTCAGTCCAACAACAATAGAGAGCAAAAATTACCGGATTTGACTAGCATAAATAAAATTGAAGTAAGGCCATCCCTTCTATCGTTATTTTTGCTTTCGCTACAACCAAAGTCAATTACATTATTTGGTATGAAAAGCAGTAAAGAAAATTTTGTTAATATTACAAATGAGCAAGCCAGTAAGGTTGATATAGTAATAAAAGATAGCCAAGTAAGTTTAAGCAATAACTTCGTTGATTATAGCAATATTGTTAACATAAAAGAGATTGCTATTAAGAGAAGTGGGCAATTCTCTGGTGAAGTGAAGGTAGGTGACAATAGTTATGATTTTTCAGGAAAGGTTGATATTACAAAAAAGAATGTACACATTAATGTCGAATCAAACTTTATAAAGTTGCTATTTACAGGCAACAGAAATCAAGAAGGACTCCAGGGCAAGCTAACACTGACAATTAATAACAGTTCTGATTTTGTAAATGATCTAGCAAAGATTATCAATCTTAGCTTTCTTGCTTATGCTATCCCTAGTGAAAATACCGAGATATCGTCTAACATCAACCTCAATGAAGATGAGTTTGCAGCAACTGATTTAAGAATCGACTCCAAAAGCATGCAAGCCAGCGGTACAATACGAAATGATAGAAAAAATGATCACACTAACGTCAATATTAGCTTTAGTAAAGTTGATTTGGATTCTATACAAAATGACTCACGAAAAACAACGGAGATAAAGGATCTCTTAGAATGTTTTAGAGATGTTGTGCCAAAAAACTTGAGCCTAGACTTTAATGTGGAGGTTTCAAATATTCAATACCAAAACAGAGCATTGGATAAATTTCATGCTATATTAAAATTCGCTGATGGCGAAGTAAAAGTTGATACGCTACTTCAATTTCCTGGAGCCAATAACATGTTTCATCTATCGGGAAAAGTCTCAAATAATGGTACCTTATCTGAATTTAATGGTGGTTTATTGGTAAAAGGAGATGATTTCGAGTCGTTCATTTCATGCTTTTTCCCTTCTGTAAGGATAAAAGAAAGCGAAAAAAATCAATTTACAATAAGTTCCAAATTACACC
>NZ_JAHDJT010000140.1 GCF_023661085.1 Wolbachia pipientis | reverse complement strand
TCATTTTAACCTGTACAGATTGGGAAGTTAAACAAATAGCTTCAATACTATGATAGGAGTAACGGCAAAGGTTGTCAAGTAGTTTTTTTCGTTTTTATGGATAGAACATATCTAGAATGGCATTTGGGAGTATGTTATCCGTTTTTCACTTCTAAATGATAAAGAAATTTATTAGTTTATTATACGGTTCTTTTCATGTATAAAATTATAGCAAGTTTGTACGGAAGGTTGTTTTATGAGCAAAATTATAGAAATTAGAGCACCAAAAACTCTAGGTGGTGAGTCAGTTACGGAAGGTATAGTCAAAATAAAGAAAAATATTGGCGAATCAGTAAAAGTAGATGATTTAATCTTTGAAATTGAAACTGACAAAACAGCGCTTGAATTAACCGCAGAGGCCTCAGGGCAAATAACTGAATTTCTTGTAAAAGAGGATGATGTAATAAGCCCAGATCAGCCATTAGCGAAGCTTTCCGTAGGAGAGGTAAAAGAAGAGATAAAGAAAGAAGACAAAAGTGAAGCTCCTGCTAAAAAAGATGCTCCTTCAGCTCGTAAAATTATGGAGGAAAATGCAATCAGCGCAGGAAATGTTGAAGGAACTGGCATGGGAGGCAGAATAACCAAAGCGGATGTAATAGGCCATATAAGCAAAAGTACAGGCGCTGAACAGCCTGCGGTCAAACTGCCAAAAAGTATAGCAAGTGGGGAGCGAAGAGAAGAACGAGTAAAAATGAGCAAAATAAGGCAAGTAATCGCTGCTCGTTTGAAGGCGTCGCAAAACACTGCTGCGATATTGACCACATTCAATGAGATCGACATGAAGAATGTAATGGATCTTAGGGCAAAATATAGAGAAACTTTCGAAAAGAGATATGGAATAAAACTAGGTTTCATGTCGTTCTTTATAAAGGCGGCAGTGCAAGCACTGAAGGAGATTCCTGAAATTAACGCTGAAATCTCAGGCGATGAAATCGTATATAAACATTACTATGACATAGGTGTTGCTGTTGGCACCGATAAAGGCCTTGTTGTGCCGGTTATTCGGAGTGCTGACCAAATGTCATTCGCCGAAATCGAGTTGACCTTGACTACTCTTGGCAAAAAAGCTCGAGAAGGCAAACTGCAAGTTTCAGAAATGGAAGGTGCAACGTTTACCATCTCAAACGGTGGAGTATACGGTTCGCTCCTGTCCACTCCGATCATAAACCCTCCGCAATCTGGAATACTTGGCATGCATTCAATACAAAACAGGCCAGTTGCTATCGGCAACTCAATTGAAACTAGACCTATGATGTACATTGCCCTCTCCTACGACCACAGAATAGTCGACGGCAAAGGCGCAGTAACTTTCCTTGTCAAAATAAAAAATTACATAGAAGATCCAAACAGATTAGTTTTGGAAGTGTGATTTAATTGTTAATTTAGTAGTACACATTACTAAAAATCATCTAGTTCTGCTAGTAATTTCACAATTTCCGGATGATCAGAGCCATAATGTTTCTTAAAGATCCCGTGCAAACAACTCTTTTACTTTTTGAAAATTACCCGGAGTGCAGTAAACTATACTGAGGTTTATCAGTGTAACAGCAACTTTAATTCTTCTTTTTAATTGCTAAAATTTCCCAAGCACGCTCAAGTAACTCCTTTTGTTTCTCATGGGCACCTAAAGCACCACAAATGATGCCTAAGTTTATCAGTAGTTTAGCAGCTTTAAAACGATCAGGACCGTAATGTTTCTTAAAGATAGATAGAGCCCGTTCAAACGATCCCTTTTTTTTCTTATGATCACCGAAACTTTCATAAACGTTACCTAGGTTTGCTAGTGTTCTAGCAACTTCAAAATGATCAGAACCATAATGTTTTTCTTGAATTGCTAAAGCCCGTTCAAGCAACTCCTTTTGTTTTTGAGGATCATCTAAAGCACCATAAACGTTACCTAGGTTTACCAGTGTCATAGCAACTTCAAGATGATCAGGACCATAATGTTTCTCTTGAATTGCTAAAGCCCGTTCAAGCAACTTCTTTTGTCTTCTAGGATTACCTAAAGTACCATAAGCGATACCTAGGTTTGTTAATGTAATAGCAACTTTAAAATGACCAGAACCATAATGTTTCTCTTGAATTGCTAAAGCTCTTTCAAGTAACCTCTTTTTTTTCTTGTGATCATCTATCTTCCCATGAATGACACCTAGGTTTGCCAGCAGTCTGGCAGTTTGAAAATGATCAGGGCCATAATGTTTCTCTTGAATTACTAAAGCACGTTCAAGCAACTCTTTTGCTTTCTGAGGATTATCTAAATCCCCATAGGTACTACCTAGGTTTGCCAGCAGTTCAGCAACTTCAGGGTGATCAGAACCATAATGTTTTTCTTGAATTGCTAAAGCCTGTTCGAGCAACTCCTTCTGTTTCTTATGATCACCTAAAGCGCCATAAGCGATGCCAAGGTTTGCCAGTGTAACAGTAACTTCAGGATGATCAGAGCCATAACGTTTCTTCAAGATAGGTAAAGCCCGCTCAAGCGACTCTTTTTGTCTTCTGGGATTACCCACATAATAATACCCATCACTCATCCATATTAACAAGACAAGGTAATACTTTTCTATTGTTTGTTTTTCTGAAGGATTTTCTTTTAGCCCATTATTTATATGTAATGAAAACGCTTCTAAGTGTGGCAATAACTGTCGTTTCTTAGCACAGTCTTCTAATTTATCACTGCCATAAGGAAAGCTTTCTGCCAGCAATTCAAAAGTCTTTTTCACAACCTTGTCTTTATTGTTTTTCTAGCTCTATTCTTGTTACTTGCTGTACTAACCTGTGAATATTGACTGAACTTTACTCTTCTCCTGAGTTGACCATTGAATATTGCTTAAGTAGTTGGATAGCATCACCTAGCTTTTCTCTATTGTGTTCTAACCCTAAAAACATTTCTACAGGAATATTGTCAGAGGCAATATAGGCGATGATATCTAAAATTTCTTTGGCTTGTTGGCCATACCATACGCGTCAAGTTAAGAGATTGTGAGCAAATTTAGAGAAGTTAAGGTTGATA
>NZ_JAHDJT010000013.1 GCF_023661085.1 Wolbachia pipientis | reverse complement strand
TGAATACTGTGGTGGAAATCCAGACAAAATCTACGATTATTATCTTTTTTCTTTTTCATAATTAATGTTCGTACAGTTGTGCGCGTGACGCTGGCATGACACTCACAATGTTCGTACAGTTTTGGGGAACTGGAGGAATTTGCCAAGAGGTTTTTCTATGCTACCTAGTGTTGCGCAACTGCTTTGCTTGCTTTGGCCATATATTTATATAAAATTAGAACAAATCAGAACCATAAATTGGATGTTAACAAGATTCGCTCCAAGCCCAACTGGCTACCTTCATGTAGGAAACGTCCGCACTGCACTCATTTGCTGGATGTACGCACGTAGTCAAAATGGAAAGTTTCTACTTCGTTTCGACGATACTGACCTTCAGCGCTCAGATGTTAAATACATAGACAGCATCATACAAGACTTGAGATGGGTTGGTATAGATTGGGATTCAAACTTTAAGCAATCAGAGCGTTTTGAGCGCTACAATGAGGTGTTTTCGCAGTTAATAAAAGAAGGACATATTTATGTGTGCTATGAAACAAGAGAAGAGTTAGATATTAAACGCAAATTGCAGTTAAAACAGGGACTACCACCGGTATATGACAGGAGCGCATTATTTCTCACTGAGCAAGAGAAAATTCGTTATGAACAGGAAGGACGAAAACCACATTTTAGATTTAGGTTGGATAGAAACGAAGTTGTTAACTGGAATGATGAAGTTAAAGGTGAAATAAACATTGCAGCAAGTCACGTTAGTGATCCCATAGTAAAAAGAGAAGATGGAATTTACACATACATGTTACCTTCTGTTATTGATGATATTGACTTTAATGTAACCCATGTTGTACGCGGGGAAGATCATGTAACTAACACCGCAGTGCAGATACAAATGATTCAAGCATTAAAAGCGAAAATTCAGACGTTTGCTCATCTTCCTCTGCTACATTTTGATGATAGCAAAATATCAAAACGCAAAGGTGGATTGGATATCAAATCCATCAAAGAAGATGAAATTGAACCAATGGCACTGGCTAGTTATTTGACAAAACTTGGAACTTCAGACCCTATCGAAGCCCATGTTAGTATCCAGTCTTTAATTGACTCATTTGGCATTGAAAAATTTAGCTCAGCATCCGCACAGTTTAGCTTAAGTGAAGTGTATAAGCTAAATAGCAAAGTCCTACAACAAATGTCATTTGCAATGGTGGAAGAGCGTTTAAGTCAAACTGGAGTGAACTCTTCGGAGTTTTGGTATTTTATAAGAAGCAATATAGAAAGATTTTCTGAGGTAGCTAAGTGGTGGCAGATATGTAAGTCCAATATAGAACCTGTAATTCTCTACAGGGAATTTGCAAAAGTTGCTCTCAATGCATTACCTCAAGGTGATTGTAATGAGAACACATTGTCAGAGTGGGTCAAAGCTATTCAACAGAAAGTAGATATAAAGGCAAAAGACTTGTTTATGCAGCTACGTCTAGCCCTAACAGGGACAAAAACAGGTCCAGAACTCGCTAAACTATTAATTTTTATCGGCAGAGAGAACATCGTTACAAGGTTAAAGGAATAAGGGGAAACTTTTTCTGATACCAACCTCGTCATTGTGAAGGCAAATAAACGCATCACAAATTTGCTAAACCTCTAGGCAAAAAGCGATTTTTTTTAACTTGTCCGTTAAGGTTTAGTATTAGAAGGTTGTTTGAGCTATAAAGTGAACTATTGTAGCGGGTTTTGTGAAATATTATATGGTGGAGGCAAGCGGGGTCGAACCGCTGACCTTCTGCGTGCAAAACAGATGCTCTACCAACTGAGCTATGCCCCCTAGGTAACTCTTACTTAAAGGATAAACTAACCCAGGCTGGAATACAAGAAATATTTATCTATTATATAATCTTCTTTCCGCCATAATACAAGAGAGCTAAGGTCACATTAACTAGATCTTAAATTAGTTAGGAAAAGATAGTCTTGATAAAATTTACTCGCTGCAAGCCTTTTTATATTCGGGCTATCGGTTGGCTTTTTCTTATACCCTAATTTATAGCTTATTGAATTCTTATACGAACCGATCGTTTTGTATACCTTGTCCATTTCTCTAGGATTAGCTATTGCGATACACAGTCCTGATACTACAGCAAAAGCTAAAGTGGCAAACACTAAAAAACTCTTTCCGCCAACTTTCTTTTCTTGTATATCTGTAGTGTGCAGCTCGTCTGATTCTTGTAAGTATTCATGCCATGTATGGTTGCAGTTTGTACACTTTACTTTCCTTCCAAGCTTGCCTATTTGCTCAGAGGATACTAAGTAAGTTTTAGTACAATTGTTGCATTGTATTTTCACAGTGCTTACAAATGAGTAGTAACAAGTTCAAATTATACAAAACTATAAACTTATTGTCAATATATAATAAATGGAATACCTGCAACTAGAAAAAGTACAAAGTGATGTGGAAAATATCTGGAAAAACAGGCATGAGCTTGGCGATCGCAGCGTAAAAAAAGCAGCAAAAGTGATAATTAGAGAGGTAATTAAGCTCTTAGACAGTGGCAGAATTAGAGTGGCAGAAAAGCTGTCAGGTGGAAAGTGGGTAGTGCATACATGGATAAAGCAGGCGATATTATTACATTTTCTCGCTGAAGGGAGCAAAATAATAGGCAATAACAATTGGTGGTGTGATAAGATCAACAATAAGTTTGATGGATGGAATGAAGAAAGGTTTCGCCAGTCAAAAATTCGAGCAGTTCCTGGGTGTTTTGTCCGTCAATCTGCCTATATAGGTACAAATGTTGTTCTGATGCCAAGCTTTGTCAATGTTGGTGTGTATATTGGTTCAGGCACAATGATAGATACTTGGTCAACGATTGGTAGCTGTGCACAAATAGGCAAGAACTGCCATATTTCCGGAGGAGTGGGAATCGGGGGAGTTTTAGAGCCTATTCAAGCTTCTCCAGTTATTATAGAGGATAATTGCTTCATCGGAGCGCGCAGCGAGATAGCTGAAGGTGTTATAATAAGAGAAGGAGCGGTTTTAGGCATGGGAGTTTTTATTGGAGCATCAACAAAAATTATTGATAGAGAAACAAATAAGGTACTTTATGGCGAAGTGCCGCCTTATTCTGTAGTGGTACCAGGATCTATCCCATCTAAAAATAATATCTCAACCTATTGCACAGTTATAATAAAAAAAGTGGATGAAAATACAAGATCGAAAACTTCCATAAATGAAATATTGAGAAACTAAGCTAGGTCCCCTGCATTATGGCAGAAATGCAAGGGATCTATTTCTTGTTGTCATTTTTTTTATCATTATTAACTATAGTAATGGCATATGCACATAGCTCTGGGAAAGAAACTCCATTTTCCTGAGACAATTTGTATAATTTCTGCAAGCTTTCTTTTACTTTACTTGGGATATTGCCTCCACGCTCTTTTACAAGCCAGGAATCTTGATGATGAATCGGATGAGTGTCGCTTTTTGGATTTCCTATGTATATCGCAAAAGGCGAGCTTTGTCCCTTGAAGTCACATTGTACAGTAAATTTTTTTATGGAATCAGCCATCTAAAGACCTCTACTTTTCTTTTTGGTTGGTTTTACAGCAGGTGTAGAAGGTGGTTTCTTTATGAAATCTTGCCTGCTGACAACATTCTCTTTGCCTTCTAGAGCTCGAAGAACATCAGCTCTGCTTAATTGTGATTCTTTTGCTACCTTCATTCCATGCTTTGCCATAATATTAGCATATGCCAGCACTTTTTTTACTAATTCTAGATCACCATTTAACATTTGAACTAGAGCTTGAAATACCTCTGCTAAAGTCAACCCATCAGCACTTATAACCTTATTTTCTACAAACTTGATAACCTCTTCAAATTTGTATTCAATACTATCATTTTGATGTATAAGGGTGGTATCTTGTTCGTCCATAGCTGAAGCACTATTATCCATAAGTTCTCAAGTTTATACTATACATATAAATATTCTAATACTTTATATCATGACATGCTATAGTTAAACATTTATTAATAATGCTCACTTATATACACAAGTTAATTGATAAAAACCAAGGGTCAATATCAATCAGTGATTTCATGAATGCCGCTCTATACCATAAAGAGTACGGCTATTATATGAGTAAATTACCACTTGGCAAGGATGGTGACTTTATTACAGCACCTGAAATCAGTCAATTGTTCGGTGAAATAATTGCAGTGTGGGTAATGCATACATGGGAAAAGTTAGGAAAGCCATCAAAATTTTCTCTGGTTGAACTCGGGCCAGGCAAAGGAACACTCATCCACGATATAATAAGAGTCACTAGAAAATACAATGACTTTTTTGATTCAATGTCGATCCACCTAGTTGAAATAAGTCCTGCTCTGCAGGAGATACAAAAGGAAAAATTAAAGGGTTTAGATATTAACTGGCACAAAAATATCGATAGCCTGCCAAAGCGACCAACTATTTTTCTAGCAAATGAGTTCTTCGATGCTCTTCCAATAGACCAATTTGTGTATCGTAACGGAGAATGGTGTGAAAATAGAATAGTAAAGCAAGATAACGGTGTGTCATCCAAAGTAGCTGACACTGGGGTCCAGAAAAAAGATCCCTGTGCCCCTTTCTTGCCATCTCCCCCTTCCTTGTCATCTAAGGTAGCTGACACTGGGATCCAGAAAAAGGAATTGTGTATCCCAGTATCAGCTACTCAGATGACAAACAAAAAACTTTTTGATGGCGCAGTAGTGGAAGTATGTCCAGCTGGAATTGAAATATTAAAAAGACTTGAGGAAAAGGTGTACAATAACAAAGGAGCTGCTTTGATCATAGATTATGGCTACGTATATTCTGAATATAAGAGCACTCTGCAATCGGTAAAGCAACACAAGTATGCCAATTTTCTTGAAAATGTTGGTAATAGCGATATTACTGCACTTGTGAATTTTCAAGCGTTAAGAGATTCATTGGAATACGTAGATTGCGAGATTTTAACTCAAAGAGAATTTTTATATTTTTTTGGTATAAAAGAAAGAACGCAGGCTTTGATGAAAAATGCAAGTGATGAACAAAAAAATAGGATTTTTGGTGAATTCCTAAGGTTAACTGAAAACATGGGTACCCTCTTTAAAGCAATGCTGATTCACCATTTATAGTCCTGTGTGGCTTTTATAACCCCAACTATGGATTAGTCAACAAAGAAAAGAGTAGAAATAGACATATCCCTCAGCTATCATCTCTGACTAAGGAGTTAGCAAGAACAAGCAATTTTCTCATAGCAACAGTAGAAGCAATCTTATATGGCTCTTTATGTTAATTATATAATAAAGATCATCCTTCGCAAAAAGCGGGAAGGAAGGCTAAAAGACAGCTGACCATAACATTGGAAAGGCATCTAGCTGGTAGGCCTTTCAATAAATCAATTATTTCCTTATTCTTAGCAAAAGAAAGCGGTTTTTTACCACTATTATCTTTTATATTAGTTTTAGCTCCTGCGTCGAGAAGAAGTTCAACCATATCAGTGTTATTGAAATAAGCAGCATAATGTAATGCAGTTCTTCCTTGACCATCCTTGGCATTAACGTCTGCATGCTCGCCTATTAGACGCTCATAGTCTGTCCGCTCATTCTTATTTTCACAATGTCTTCTTAAAGTTTCATATACATCATAACCTCTGGTATCATTTAACATAATTTTACCTCCATATACACTAACAATTGACAAGTATTTTTATAAAGCTCAACATATTGCATTTACAGAAGAGTTGCAAGATATCTTTTAAGCATTTATTTTTTATTCTTAATTAACTCTAAAGCTTTTTTCAGGTCTATACTCTCAATATCTGCACTTTTGCCCAAGGCAACATTTGTTTTACCGCATTTTATATAGAATCCATATCTACCGTTGCAGATGAAAACTTCTTTTCCCTTGTCATTAAAACCGAGGGATTTTAGTTCTTTACGTGGGCTTTTTGCAATAATTTGCACAGCTTCATCTAATTGCGTGTTCAATACCTCCTTGGAGCTTTTCTTAAGGGAAAAGTATTTACCACCATAGAAAATATAGTACCCAAATCTTCCAAGGCCTATTTTTACTTCCTTCCCGGTTTCTGGGTGTTCTCCAATCACTTTCGGCAAGGAAAGTAACTGAGTAGCGGTATTCAGATCAATATCATTAACATTTATATCTTTTGGTATGGAAACCGTTTTTTTCTTTTTCGACTCGTTATTGAACTCCAGATAAAGCCCAAAAGGACCTTTTTTGATTATCACCTCTTGCCCTGTCACATCGCCTATACCCAAACTTTTTGGGTATTCTGAGTTGTCATTACTGCCTGTAATTTCCTTTGTATGGTTGCATGCAGGGTAGTTAGAACACCCAAGAAACACTCCGGCTTTTCCAAAGTTCAATTTCAATATGCCATCAGAACAATTAGGACATTTTTTGCCTATTTCTTCCTTTCCTTCTTCTGAACAAAACCAATCGACTACCAAACTGTGAATGCCGCTAAAAATCTCATCATGCGTCATTTTCTTGACGGAGTTTACAAGATTAAAAAATGGCACCCAAAAATAGCCTAGTTCTTTTTTCCAATCCGCACGTCCATTTGAGATTAAATCAAGCTTTTCTTCCATTTGTGCTGTGAAATTATACTCTATACAACGCTGAAAAAAGGTTTCTAGAAATATGGTAACGATCTTACCACGGCTGCTTGGAATAAATCTTTTATTATCCAGTGTAACGTACTCACGGTCTTGCAACACTGAAATAATTGCTGCATAAGTTGATGGACGGCCTATGCCAATTTCCTCCATTTTTTTAACAATGCTTGCTTCACTATAACGTGGTGGCGGTTGAGTAAAATGCTGTTTTGGATCAACGGAGATCAGTTTGCACACTTCACCTTCTTTCATGACAGGTAGCATGCCTTCATCTTCATCATCTGCATTATCTCTATAAACTTTATAGAACCCATCAAAAAATATGCTCGACCCACTTGCTCGTAGGATTACCTTCCGATCAGTAGAACTAATTTCAACCACCACTTGATCAAGGATCGCTGATTCCATCTGACTTGCGATGGTTCTTTTCCAAATCAGATCATACAATTTAAATTGTTCTGGCGTTAAATAGTCCTTGATACTATCTGGTGTTCTATTTATATCAGTTGGACGAATTGCTTCATGCGCTTCCTGAGCATTTTTGACCTTTTTTACATATTGACGAGGAGATTTTGGTAAATATTTATCACCATATAATGATTTAATTGACTCTCTGATTGAGTTTATAGCCTCATCCGCAATATAAAACCCATCTGTACGCATGTAAGTTATCAACCCGACAGTTTCACCACCAATATCAATACCTTCATATAGGTTTTGCGCTATGCGCATAACATTTTTTACATTCAAGTAAAGCTTATTCACTGCATCTTGTTGAAGACTTGAAGTAATAAATGGGGGAAGCGGGTTTCTCTTAACTTGCTTGCGTTCTACTGCGCTTACAGCATATTGCCTTGACTTAATTTCCCCAACTAAGTTCTTTGCTTCCTCTTCATTCTTAATATCAAATTTTTCTAGCTTTTTATTGTCATAGTGGCTGAGCATAGCAAAAAACGTTTCGTCTTTGCTATTCTGCATCTCTGCCTTTATGTTCCAATACTCCTGTGTTATAAATTTACTAATTTCATCTTCCCGCTCGCATATGAGCTTCAGTGCAACAGACTGCACTCGTCCTGCAGACTTGCTTCCTGACAATTTTGTCCATAGCAGTGGCGACAAATTAAATCCGACCAAGTAATCTAAAGCTCTGCGTGCTTGCTGCGCACGCACTAAGTCCATATTTATTTCACGGGGATTTTTTATAGCTTCTTGCACTGCCCTTTTTGTTATCTCATTAAAGACTACTCTATAAATGTGACTTTTATCATTGATTGCCTTCCTTTCCTTTAGTGCCTCTACCACATTCCAAGCTATTGCTTCTCCTTCCCTATCTGGGTCTGTTGCAAGGTATATGTCTGATGTTTTACTTGCTTCCTTTGCTAGCTCTTTTACATATTTCTCTGCCTTCTCAATAATCTCATATTTTATAGCAAAATCATTATCTGGATCAACAGAACCGTTTTTTACTGGCAGATCTCTCACATGTCCAAAAGATGCAGCTACCTTGAACTCTTTACTTAGATACTTGCCTATCGTTTTTGCCTTCGCAGGCGACTCAACTATCAATAAAGCCATAATTATTAGTATTGAAAGATAATATGTTGAGGAATATATAATGAAATGTAAAAAAATATTTTAATGGGTCCTGTGAATTTTACAGAGTGGGTTGTTGAAAGTCTTTAGTTAAGGGGGAAAAACTTGTTGTACAAAACTGGTAAGCATAGCAACCTACAAGAATCAATTCTACTATAGCAGGCTCAAGCTAAGAGCCTGCTATCTGTTCAATTACTTTATATCAATCTTTTTAGTATGCTTTTCAGATTTAGGTATGC
Source organism: Wolbachia pipientis (assembly GCF_023661085.1). Lineage (GTDB taxonomy): Bacteria > Pseudomonadota > Alphaproteobacteria > Rickettsiales > Anaplasmataceae > Wolbachia. Next base: position 5,767 of record NZ_JAHDJT010000013.1, on the reverse strand, counting down.
TTACATGCAATACTCCGTTTGAAAACTTGGCAAATATTTTATCTACATCTGCGTTAGGTGGAAATTGGATTGACCTATAAAAAAAGCCATAATATCTTTCTCGATGGTAGTATCGCTTTTCTTTCGACTCATTATCGTACTTTTTTTCACCTTTTACTATCAAGCTATCACCAGACACACTAATATCTACATCCTCTTTTGGAATACCTGGCAACTCCATAGACAGGCAGTAATTTTCCTCAGTTTCATAGAAGTCGCAAGTTGGTAGTATATTATCTCTTCTGGTGAGCTCTGGACCCCAACCTGTGAAGAAGCTATTAAACATGTCGTCAACAGCTTTTTGTAGCCCTCCCAAGTTGAAATCTTCACGATTGCCACTTTTGTTTGAACGGATAATGTCACTCATGCTAGACCTCCTTACATTAACATAGACTTTATATAATCACTTAATTTACTAATATCAAGGCAATGTTCCTTTTGCTCTTTGGTTTGTTCTTTTGAGCTTGATAGAAATGAATTCTTTGAGTTTAAACCGAGCCTTTCCTTCAATTCAGCATTACTGGCGAAAGGCACCCCCAAATTACAATGTGTGTGCAGCTATGCGCTACACACTAAAATAGCAGAAACCTTGCTTGGTTAGCTTAAACTGCTCTCTCTTGCTCTTTTGAAGAAAAAACCTTTTCAAACATAGGCGATATAATGTTCTTGTCCACTTTTTCAGCTACTGGCACTATAGCGTGGTTCATTACAGGAACCGCTATAACTGGTGTTATTGCTCCTATTGCTGCACCTATTAAAGCTAATGATTGCATTCCAAGCATTGCACCAGGAAAAATAGAAACTATAGCTGCAGCAAGACCTACTCCAATCCCGACACTGATAGCTGTTAGTGTGCCGAAGTACATTATACTAGCTTTAATAGCTTCTTTACCTCCATTTTCACTTCCAAAGAGGACCGGCACAGTAACCGCACTGGGCAAAGCAGTAAAAACTGTAGGGAGTATTGGCAACATAGAACCAATAATTCCACCTATAACTAAGGGTGACAAAGCTGTAAAGCTCAGCCCTAAACCTATAAGCCCTCCTAGCACAGCACCTAATCCTGCTGTAAATATTAAATCTTTTACATGCTGAGCCTTGTTATTCATATAAACCTCCTTAAATTAATCTATAATAACAACCCTTTTCATAGAGCTTTAAACTCCTTCTATTGCTATTATAATTAAGTTACTGGATATGTAAAGTAATTTTTTTATGGAATGATTGGGATAAAGAGAGCAAAAGAAAGTCCCGAATCTTTGACCTCAACTATTATCGGTTAATGCCAAATTTTGCAGTGACACAGCATTACTTCTTCTATTATGCACCCCCTTTCTTGTCATCCAAGTAGTCGAAACTGGAATAACATCATGCGTTCGAGGTAAAACAGGTTCTATGGCTATATATCATCAAGCATATCGTGGTTAACTTCAACCTTATATTTTGATTCTAGGTAGCTGATTAATTGCTCTTTTAGCGATATCATCACGCGTTTTCCAGTATCAAATGTGTTTAATTTACCACTTGACGAATACATCTCTTTTAGAACGCCTATTATCACTTCATTATTATATTGAATGGGGTCTGTTACCGAGTCAGTTGTCTTCATATTAAAAATCTCTTCTATAAAAGAAAAAAGGTAATTTTGTCGGTCTGCTTCATTGCGGTGTATCTGCTGATCTTTAATTAATTCTACACCTTGAATTTTTTCTAAACCTGTTTTCTCTTTTAGTTGAGCTACAATTTTTTGTCCAATCTTAAACATTTGTTCTTTTATAAACCCATCACGCCAAAGGTCTTCTACTGATGTCTTACCTTCTTCAAAACTTTGTAGTTTAGGCGGGATAATATCGGTGATCTTTATACCGACAACGGCATCTTCAATGCCTTTAAAATAACTTTTCTGGTCTTTTTTTCGAGAAAAGATAAAAGAAATCAAATCATTAGAACTTTCTACACTATTACCACTTTGATCCCTTCCACTTGCATCTACTGGACCAATGGTTTGTACAGGTAAATTGTACTCACTGGATATTTCCTCAATCGTTGCACCATTGTATATCTTATAATTTGCTTGATTTATGAAATCGTTGACTTTTTCAAAAGACTTTCGGTTGATTAAAACTGATCTCACGTCCTTTTTTAAATCAGTTAAGTTTTCGCTAGAAATTTGATGTATACTTTCCACTTTTATTATGTGCCAACCGAAACTGCTTGCTAAAACTTCGCTCACTTCACCTGCCTTGAGAGCAAATACCTTTTCTCCTATACCCTCTGGTAGAAAATCCTTGGTTATATTATTCATTCTGGTTTCTTCAAGTTTTGTTTTACCAAACTCTTCTGCTACCTGTTCAAAACTTACGTTGCCTTCTTCAAATGCTTTTCTTGCTGCCTCGGCTTTCTCTTTAGAATGAAATATTAGGTTAAATATATCCCTTTGATCCTTAAGTTTCTGTTGTTCTATTATATCATCAACCTCTTCATCTGAAATCTGAACTTGATCTTCAAAATATTTTTGGCCTAAAGAAATATACTGTGCAGTTCGATATTCAGGATAATAAAAATGGGATTTATTTTTTTCATATAAGTCAAGTAAAGTTTGATTATCTGGCTTGGGAACATTTGTAACTGCATCTTTAGTTATTTTAACAATATCAACTACTCTGGTTTGGTGGCGATTTCTGTATATCTGCTCATCAATTTTCTCGCCAAAAGTCACTGGATAATTATCTCTAAACAGTGAAGTTACAAACATCATTGCAGGCAGAATTTTCTCTAGCTTTGCTGTATATTCTCCTTCTGTCATATGCAGAGCGCTTAGCGTCTCATGAAATTTCCCTTTATCAAACTCACCTTTATCGTTTTGAAAGTATTTAGTATTTTTAACATGGTCCTTTATAGACTCTTCTCCAACTACCAACCCCAGATCACTCATCAGGTTAAACAATAGTTTTTGCTCTATGAGTGCATTAAGTAAATCGTATTTCAGTCTTTTCACTTGTTCTTCACTAACATTAGATCCAAAAATTTGCTTTCCGTAATTTTGATATAGCGATTTATACTCATCGAGTGTTATAACTTCCTTTCCAACTTTAGCTATTTCCTCCTTTTTACTGTCATCTGATAGAAGGTTGCCAACTCCCATAAAGATTAATAAACAAGCTAAAATGACAACGATTACTTTAGTGGACAAGCTTTTATTCATAAACGCAAAAGTTGATTATTGGTTAATTATAGGATAGTGATAATTTAGTTCTTGTAAACCTGTTGATTATAGTATTAGCTTGTGTCCGCAGGAAGAAATATCCTTTTCAGATTATTAGATAGTCTAATCTCCTTGATTAAAAAAGCTAACTATATTCTCTTTTACTTCCATGCTGTCTGTCATGTTGTTTACTCTCACACGAAATTCAGATGAGTTTTTAACCCCACTACTATACCAGCCTATGTGTTTGCGGGCCATTTTTATCCCCGTATCGTTTCCGTAATACTCAAGAATATTGTCGTAGTGTTCAAGTATGATGTTTAATTTCTCTGAAGCTGTTGGCTCGGAAATTTCACCTCCATTTAGAAAGTTCATTGCTTGATTAATCAACCAGGGTTTGCCATAAGCGCCACGACCTATCATCACTCCGTCTGCTCCAGATTCTTTGAGCGCATTTTGAATGTCATTCAAATTTTTAATGTCACCATTTACCATCACTGGAATTTTTACTTGCTCTTTGACATTCCTAACGAATTTCCAATCTGCTTGACCATTATAAAGCTGTGCCCTTGTTCTTCCGTGCACAGTGATCATTTTTGCTCCAAGATCCTCTGCGATTTTCGCTAAAAGTGGAGCGTTGCGATTTTCGTCGTTCCATCCAGTACGCATTTTCACCGTAACTGGCACATTAACTGCCTTGACTACAGCTTCAATTATCTCAGCGGCCTTTTTTTCATCGCGCATTAGCGCTGACCCTGCATAACCGTTTACAACTTTTTTAACTGGGCAACCAAAGTTTATATCTATGATTTTTGCACCCATATCCTCGTTTAATTTTGCGGCCTCTGCCATAACATCGGGCTCGCACCCAGCGAGTTGCACAGCGGTCAACTCATCAACTTTTGCTTTTTGTATACTCTGACGAGTTTGCAAAATCATAGCTCTGCTTGCGATCATTTCTGAGACTAACAAACTTGCACCGAGCTTCTTCACAATACTTCTAAACGGATAATCAGTCACTCCAGACATTGGCGCTAAGATTACCGGAGAATCGATCGTTAGATTTCCTATGTGGAGGGGCATAGGGCTAAGTACAACTATATAGTGTTACAAGGCTGCACATTCTTTACTCCTGAGGTAAGAGATGTTGCCGTTCTTGGCGAAAGATCAAATAAAAGCCCGTTTTCTAGATCTTCCTTCCATTTTTCATCATTCATGAGTGCTTCTGCAAACTCTTTTCTTTTTTCATTCAGATCAAATTTATATTCTGATAACTCTTTGCCAATTTCATCAAATGACTTGCCTCCGCTGAGCATTTGTGTGATTTTGCTAGCATTTTCTAATGCAAATACACCACAATTGCAGCCATCGTTTTGCTGCTTAGTTTCGGAGCTTCTCATGTTATCACTTCCTATTCCCAAAGCTGCTTCCAGTGCACTTACTATACTATCAGTGTTTATTGGAACATTAACTAATTCATTTTTCTTGTCCCGGCACGTTTGCGCTGTTTTTTGGACGTCTTGACCCATTTCTTTTCTTCCTCGCTCGTTTAATTCACGAAACTGCTTAGTGAGAGGGGGAATCAACCCTTTAATTTCACTCGCACATTCTATGTTCTTACGTTGACTACCAGGACTTGGTAAGTCAGCACCAAAAGAATCACAGTAATAAGCTCTAAATTGTTTACTACCTAAATTGTACGCAACAACTAATGTAGTCCAATGACGGTTTCCTAGGTTTACTACAGAAGTGAACGTTACTTCTCGACTTTCCTGCTCTACCCTATTTTTGTATTCTATTAGTCTTTCATTCAAAGTTTCTAGATTGCCGGGAATACAGAAGAATACACCGTCTGCAGAATCCTCTGAATACCCATATTTAACTCTTGCAATGTGAGCAATATCATGCTGTTGTAGCCAGTAAGTATAATTTCCTCCATTTGTCTGATGCACAAGAGTATCCAGATTTTCACGAAATTTACCACCCAAGCCACTATCTAAAGAATCATTAGAGCTTACATAACTACTGTTCTCTGGATCGAGTTCGCTGCCAAAGCCACTATCTTTATCTGCTCCTTTTCCGCTAACATAGCCTTTGACCCAGCGAAACAAAGGTTCAATAGCCAATTTGTATGTCACTGCAAGAGCTACCCCCATTAAAATCCAAACTATGGGATTGGAGATGAGCATAGCAAGTGGAAAGGTCAGTAGAGGAGATCCTATTATTAACCCTAAACAGCCAATGGTAAATGTAGCTGCCAGATGTATACCAAAAGCGTAAATAGCAAACCTTCCACCAGCTTTGAGTTTGGTAAGGTAAGTGTCCTTTTCTGTGGTACCTAACATATTATATCTATGAATACCAAATTAACTAGATTTTAACAAATTTTGAGGGTAAAGTCAATCATGATACCAATTCCACTACACAAAGGACAGAAGACGACAGTGAAAAAAGCTACCCAACAGAAACAAAAAAACTACTTGACAACCTTCACCAGTCCCATTATCATAGTATTGAAGCTAT
>NZ_JAHDJT010000139.1 GCF_023661085.1 Wolbachia pipientis | reverse complement strand
AAATCCGGCGTTGGGTGATGTCTTAAACGACTTATAAGCGCGTTTCAGCTTGTATGGGTAAGAACCCGAAGTTTTAAAAAGACATGCAGTGCACATAGCGCGAAAAATTAAACAGTAGTACGCCAAATACAAGTTCTCTGATTCCTGTTCTAATGTTGAACAAAATATCTTAGAGTTTAAAAGAACAATTCCTAGAAAATTTCTGCATCCCAAAAAAGGTAAATCGTGCTGTGCTGCTTAAATAAGCCGATGTAAAAGGTAAGCTAAATTCTTATAGGGAAAATATTTCGAGCAGCAAGGTACCTTATGATTAAAAGGGAGTACCAAACTTATGGGGTAGGCAACTGAACCGGTTTGTTATTTCCAACTACTTAATGGGTACCTAAATTTAAGTAGCAGGTGCCTTAAAACTACCAATCAATTCAGTAAAATTCAAGAATTCCAATGGTACACATATTGGAAAACTTTAAATTTAGTAATAAACCCACATATACTACAGATATGGGAGCTGCATACTGTGGAGACTCTCGTAACCTATTGTCGCAATTACCAGATAATAGCTTGGATCTCGTAATAACCAGTCCACCGTTTGCTTTGCAAAGAAAAAAAGAATACGGAAATGAATCCCAAGCGGAATATGTTGCATGGCTTAGTCAATTTGCAAAATTAGTACATAGCAAACTCAAAGATACTGGCAGTTTTGTACTTGATCTAGGTGGGGCTTATGAAAAAGGCGTGCTATCGAGAAGTTTATATAATTTTAGAGTGCTTATGCATTTCTGCGACGATATAGGCTTTTTCCTTGCAGAAGATTTCTATTGGTATAATCCTTCTAAATTACCAAGTCCAATTGAATGGGTAAATAAGAGAAAAATCAGAGTAAAAGATTCTGTGAATACAGTATGGTGGTTCAGCAAGACCGAGTGGCCTAAAGCAGATGTCACAAAAGTGCTAGTGGAATACAGTTGCCGCATGAAAAAACTTATCGAGAACCTAAAGGCTTATTATACTCCAAAAGAACGACCATCAGGACATAATATTGGTAGTAGCTTTAGTAAAGATAATGGAGGAGCTGTTCCATCAAATCTTTTGCAAATTCCCAATTCAGAATCTAACAGCCAGTATTTTGCTGCATGTAAGCAACTAGGTGTAAAAGAGCATCCAGCTAGATTCCCAGCTAAATTACCTCAATTTTTTATTAGGTTTCTAACACAACCGGGAGATATTATTTTAGATATTTTTGCTGGTTCTAACACAACGAGTTTTGTATGCGAGCAAGAAGACCGTTACTGGCTGGCATTTGAAGAAAATAGAGAATACCTTGCCGCATCTGCTTTCAGGTTCTTAAAAAAAGAATGCTCAAAGGAAGAGTTAGAAATTATTTATCAACGCATTGTCCATGGTGAAGAGCAAGTATTAAAGTCTAAGCAGTCTATCTTAAGTTCACTCAGCAGTCACTAGTAATTTAGAAGCAGACTTACAAAAAAGACATCTCAAACAGCAAGATACCTTCAATTGAAGGAAAGCACCAAACTAGGCAACTGGACCGGTTTGCTATTTCAACTACCACAACACATTTTAAAGGAGAAACATCATGATAACACCGAAAAAATAGTAAAAGCTATTACTAAAAAGTTCAAAAATCGGAAGGGTACCACTGCTTCAAAAGAGCCGAACGCCTCCAGCAGTAAGGACTTTTTAGAGGAGATCGAAAAACCTTCAGAAAGTATTCTTAATGTAGAAACAACCATAGAACAGCAAATTCTACCTTCGACTGTTGCAACAGAAACTGCTACCATAGCTGAATCATGCGACAATAGCAATATAACAGCAATAGAAGATCAAAATACTCCTATAGTTGACAATGTCGAAGAAACTACTGTGCAAGAGCCAAACACCTCTGACAGCCTCTCTTTAGCCGAAATAAAGCCATGTAATGCTGCAAAAGAAAAACCATCAACAAAAACAACGCAGCAAAGACAAGCAATCCTAGCTGGTTTCATTGGTACGGCATTATTAGCGGCTAGTGTTGCGTTGTATATCCTGGAAATGCACGTTGTAGCGGTAATTGGCGGAATAGTTGGGTTGATTTGTATAGGTTTTGCCCTGTATAATGCTATAAAGCCAAATACCAAATTCGAAAAAGTAGAAGAGGTGGAACAACTTACCGCTCAGCCTTGTTTGAATCCAATGTAACAGAGTATATCCAAAAAATCATAAGATTCAAGCAAGATAACATACTCAGAAAGATCATTAAATTTTTAACCATGTATTACTTACTCTCACCTACGTCATTCATAGGCAGATATGCAAAAAACTTGCCAGATTAACAATTTTATAAATTGCTACTGCCGCTATAGCCAGAATGAAACGAATGAACACGTGATATTGGTGGTACATCATCTAACTCACAACTTGGGCCTGGCTGACCACACACTTGGGTTGCAGGTTGTTGTTGGCTACAGTTGGGTTGACATTGTTGTTCATCATTAATACCTTTATGCACTTTTTCATTTAACATTTCGTCCATTTGTGCGATGTTTGCTTCTTTGCGTTCTAAACGTCTTGCTAAAAACCCTGAAGCTAGTTGATAAAACTCTGAATTTTGCTTGTGGATTTGTTTATGTATTTCTAAGTTTTCTTTATGCAGTTCCAAATCTGTCTTGAAAAATTGCTCGTGATATTGACCCAGATTTTTACAAAATTCGTCACATAAACCCTTCATTGTTTTAAAAAACTCCATTTGCATTTCTGTAATTTTCTCATAAAAATCCTTTTCAGGTTGGAATTCCTTTTCTATATAGCTTGAATATGAATTAATTACTTGAATTAACAATGCTAATGCGCATTCTTTGTTCAATGAGTTAATATGCAAAAACTCAGCAGCTAACTTTCCATTTTCCTCATTTCCATAACAATAATATGTTAAAAGGTAATGAGCAAGCTTGTGTAACAATGAGAGGTTATTTAAACTTTTAACCTCTTCGTTATCAGCTGTAGTTTTATATATTTTATCGCTTATCAAATAATGAACAATTCGAATCTCTTTACCAGTCTTTTTCC
>NZ_JAHDJT010000138.1 GCF_023661085.1 Wolbachia pipientis | reverse complement strand
ATAAAAACGCCAATACTAAAAATAAATACTGACCAGGGCTTCTTTTGCCTTTTTTCTGCTTAGTAAATTTCTTAAATATAAAGATTATATCAACTTTCGTTATCAAACAAGACACATAATAAATTCGCTAATCGTAGGGAAACTTTTTAATTTACCATTGGGATTTAGTATAATAATGAAGTTTGGTATAAGACAATGCTTCAGTTTGCAGGTGTTTGATCGTTAATACAAGTATATATTGAATGGAAAAAATTAGACTTTACGTTGAGCAAGCGTTATCACAAGGCGTTAGTTTAGAGCTTAGTCCAAGGCAAAGTCACTATGTTTGCAACGTCATGCGACTCAAAAAGAATGCCAATATTTCTTTTTTTAATGGAAGGGATGGAGAGTGGTTAGGAGAAATAGTTGATACATCGCATAAATTAGCGAAAGCTACACTTAAAGAATTCACCAAACAACAGCAATATAAAGAAAACTTATATCTATATTGTGCTATGGTAAAAAATGCCGCTTTAGGCAATATAATAAGGCAGGCGACTGAAATGGGGGTAACCTGCATCCAATTTATTTTGACGGAGCATACAGTAGTAAAAAATGTTAATCTGAGTAGAGCAAAATTACAGGCAATTGAGGCGGCAGAACAATGTGGTAGAACAAGTGTGCCAGAGATTTTGCCTCCTATTAATTTTCGTGATTTACCTGACTCTCAGGATAGAAGTTTTATTTTATGTGATGAAACAGGGCAGGGAAAGCCTCCTAGTGAAGCTCTGAAGAACAAAAAAAATATTGCTATTATTGTTGGTCCTGAAGGTGGTTTTTCACACAATGAACTTAGCTTTGCTGATAAGTTCTGCCAGAAATTAAGTCTGGGGAAAAGAACTTTGAGGGTAGATACTGCTGTGGTTGCTGCGCTCACTTTGGCTAGTGCAAGCACTATTCACCTGTACAGGGTTGCTGACGAAACTTGGAGGTGAATCACAATGATTATTATAACTTTCCTTATCGCTATTATACCCGCTGTTAATGCCTAAGGATCTAGATAGTTTTCTTTTAAAAAATCTAGCGCATAAGTTGCTATGCAACAAAGTCATTCCAGCGTCACGCGCTGGAATGACATGTGGAGTGTCATTCAAATAACTTAAGTCCAATCCCAAGAAAGTGGAGCATTGTCATCTGCTGGAGTCTCAAAGACTGGTTTTGATATCACTTCTCTCACAGAGCCTTGGAAAACTGGATCTTCAGCATTAGCCTGGATTCTAGCACCTTTCCCGAAATTTTGATCATTTGCTAAAGCATTTTTTACTGCAGTCTGTAAACCTGGATTAGCTGCAAGATTTGTTTCCAGTGCAGGTTTATCAACGTTATCGACCTTTTTTGTCACACCCAAAATCGCTGTTCCTAATTTATCTTTGTTTGCATTGCTGAGTAGTTGAGTAACTACATCTGTTTTTAAAGCTGGAACAGCTGCTATAGCTTCTGGCTTTGCTAAAGCTGCTTTTAAGGTGCCATTGCTTGCTACAGCATCTTGTAAAATTTTATTACCTGCAAGATCTGTTTCCAGTGCAGGCTGCTGAGTACCATCGACTTCTTTTGTCACACCTAGAATTGCTTTTCCTAAGTTATCTTTAGTTTCTGCAGTGCTGAGTAGTTGAGTGGCTACAGCCTGAGCTGATGGACCTTTTTCTAATACCAGATCTCTTAAAGCAGATGCATCAGCTTTAAGGTTTAAAGCATCATCTACGGCTTTTTGAGTATAAACTTTCTTAGTATTATCAGTGCCAACTGTTACTAAAGCAGGTACTAAGACATCCACAACAGCTTGTTCTGCAATTTTTGTTGCAAGTTCTTCAGTTTTGACAAATACATCATCCACGGCTTGTTCAGTATAAACTTTTTTATTCTTGTTATCACCTATAGTTAATTCAGTTAGTAAACCATCTACAGTTGTTATAGGATTAGTACCATCGTTTAACACAGCTGTTTTGAATGTATTAGAACCTATTAGTCTACTTACTATACCACTTAAATTCTTTATTTCGTAGTTTTTGGTATTATCTGCATAATCTTTATAATTTAATTTTAAATTGTCTGTAGTATCTAAAGTATATTCATTACCATCATTATCTGTGTAAATTACAACCCTAACATCGCTGAGGCCTGTTGCATCAGTTGTTTTGTCGCCTTTTTTAAAACTCAAACTAGCCGGCATATCACTCTCCATTAATTATAAAAATCATAAGATGCATGAAAAAAGTATAAATTCCGTAAATGCTGGATTTTACATAAGTTTCTTTGGCTTGTTATTCCAGCGCGTAACGATGGTTCGCTTTATGATGGTGTTATGAAAGTGGCCCCACTAGGATACAGAAAGATATAGATTCCAGCATCTGCTACTTGGATGACACCATCTGTTAACGGACACTGAAAGCTCTTGCGTATACAAAATGAAGATTAGATTGTAAGATCCTCTAAAGGAGGTATATCTTCCTGTATTGTATAGTCATCCACTGAGGGACTGTGCAGCACATCCTGCGTTTTGCCATCATCCACTACTGTGTAATCAATCTTACACTTATTTAGCCCACCTAGTATTCTGCTTTGGAAATATTTTTCACCATAGCCTTTCATAATAACGTTTATATAGTCAGCACTGTCAATATCAGAAAGCTTGTTACATATCTTTGGATCTTTAACTGTGTAGTGTTGAGTAAACTTACACTCACTATCATCATCTTTACAAAAAGGAAATTTTCCTTTTTGTTTGCTATCTGCGGTAATGATAAATCTGTTGCCTTCTTTATCTTTTGCCGAGAACTCATTACTACCCTTGTCTATGGAATATTGTTCCTTTGGGAATGTAAATGTTAAATGATATGTCATAATACTACCTTAATAAAAATGACTATTATAGTATAGATTTATTAATAAACAATATATATTATAGCATAATTAATGTAATACCAATTCCACTACACCAAGAATGGGTGGACAACAGTGGAGAAAAAGCCATAGCGTCATTCAATAAAAAAAACTACTTGACAACCTTTGCCGTTACCCTTACGATAGTATTAAGGGTATTTTTGGCTCAAAACTTGCTTTTGATCTGCAGGCTCAATGACAAAATTCAGTAAAAAACTCAGGGTATTTTTTG
>NZ_JAHDJT010000137.1 GCF_023661085.1 Wolbachia pipientis | reverse complement strand
TTTTCTTTTCCATAATTAATGTTCGTACAGCTGTGTGTCAAGCACTGGGATGACATCTTCCTATCCAGTTCATGAATTGCAACCAGCTATAAACATTAAAAAATTTACCAAGCGAAAAAAGGCAAAAGAAGCACTGGTCAGTATTTATTTTCAGTATTGGCGTTCTTAACAATGATACAAAAAATAATATCATAGAATTTAATAGGATAACCCCTAGAGAATCCTACGTCCAAAAAGAGGCAAATCGTGCTGTGCTGCTTAAATAAGCCGATGTAAAAGGTAAGCTAAATTCTTGCAGGGAAAATATTTCAAGCAGCAAAGCACCGTTGGTTGAACCGAATTTATAGAGTGTGCAACTAGAACACTTCAACTACTACACTCGATTAACAAATTTTAATACAAAAGGGAAAAACGTTATGGAAACAATGAAAAAAATAGGAAAAGCTACTGCTAAAAAATTCAAAAATTGGAAGGGTACCACTGCTTCAAAAGAGCCGAACGCCTCCAGCAGTAAGGACTTTTTAGAGGAGATCGAAAAACCTTCAGAAAGTATTCTTAATGTAGAAACAACCATAGAACAGCAAATTCTACCTTCAACTGTTACAACAGAAACTGCTACCATAGCTGAATCATGCAACAATATAACAACAATAGAAGATCAAAATACTCCTATAGTTGGCAATGTCGAAGAAACTACTATGCAAGAGCTAAACGCCTCTGACAGCCTCTCTTCAGCCGAAATAAAGCCATGTGATGCTGTAGAAGAAAAACCATCAATAAAAATAGCGCAGCAAAGACAAGCAATCATAGCTGGTTTTGTTGGTACAGCGTTATTAGTGAGTAGTGTTGCGTTGTGTATCATGGAAATGCACGTTATAGCGGTGGTTGGCGGGATTGTTGGATTAGCTTGTGTAAGTTTTGTGTTGTATAATACCCTAAAGCCAAGTACGAAACTCGAGGAAGTGAAAGATGTAGAACAACCTGTTGTCCAGTCTTCTTTGAATCCAACATAGTTGAGTATGTTCAAGAACCATAAGCACCAGGTTAATTTTTCTAACCAAACCTTTCAAAATTTTAACCTAACATTTCCGTTTTTTATCCTATAGAATGGTATGCTGTTTGTCCTGAGTTTGAGAAATTTTACTTACTCTTTCACACCACTTTCCTTTTTTCTGTTCATTAGGCAAGATAATTTTTTCAGAAGGTTGGCCTGGCCTTTCAAAATATCCTTGTTCAATAGCGTCGTACACTAAATACTCACCCAGTGAGCAATTTTCCCCTATTTCTTCTTTACAGTTCTTTAATTTTTCCCACATTTCTTGATCTCTTACTTCTACCTTTACTAGGTTCTTATTTTGCATATCAGGGTACAGTCTCACTTCTAATTCTCCCAAACTGGTATAGAAAATTAATACTATATCACTACCATCTATAAGGTCAGTATAATGCCTGATGCCATTTACCGTTATAATTTCCACCTCACTTTTACCGATCTTTATTACATCTCTCCCATATCCTGTTTCTTCCTGAGCTAGTCCTAAATTCCTTGCTCCATCTGTAATCTTCGCAACATCTACTTTGCTGTCCTCTGAGTATTCTAAGTAAAAAGTAGAGTTACCTATTCTTGCATCATTCAGCTTACCATTGGTCGCACTTTTTGCAATTTTAATAAACTTATGAGCATTATTAATATAATCTGCATGAGCTTTTTTTATGTTAGCTTTATGATCTTTAAATTCTAATTCCAGTTCGCCCATTACATCCATACTATTTTTATTATAAAATACTGCTCCTCTTGATACCAGCTTACATATTATATCACTGGCAACTTTAGGATTCTTTTTTAACTCACCAATTCTTTTTATCACATAATCTGTGAAACTATACCAGTTACATATAATAGGGTCTTCTGGAGAAAAGTCTTTGTTAAAATTTATCCGCACTCCAGATCTGATAGCCTCATCTACAACTTTTTCTAGTTTGTTCATATCTTCAGCTTTAGATACCCTGTCTAGAAAATCATCTAATCTTTTCTGTTGATCTGACGTTAAACGGTGCCATAAAACGAGGGAACGTTCTTTCTCTGCTATACAATAAGGTACATCGCATGATGCCCCTGCCTTCAAAAATAACTCCCTTATTTCTGCACCAATAGCTTTATCAAAATAAGCAATACGTCTAGCCAATTCAAGAACTTCTAATTCATCTCTTTCACTCCGAATATTTAATACCACTTTTAGATCTGGGTTGCTCTTGTGTTTATCCAAAAACTCTTTTAAAGTTTTAGTGAAGCGAATAGAGCCGAATATAGGCATTACAGGAATGTTATATAACTCTTTACGCAACTCCTCTTGTTCTTTAGTTAAAAGAAGCCCTGCCACATTGTAATGACTATCATCGATTGCAACCCGTTGTGGAGTTTTTCCTTGTCTATCACACATACTTGGATTAGCACCCGCCCGAAGTAGTGAGCTTACACCTTTATCATTACCAATAGCAGCAGCATAGTGCAAAGGCGTTTCTCCTTCATTATTTTTTGCGTTAGGATCTGCTCCTGCTTTCAAAAGTAAATCTACAGCTTGATCTACCCGATCACGAATCGCTTCCCTTGTACGAGCTCTTGAAACCGCATGCAACACCGTTACTCCGGATTCTCCCCTTGGAAGGTCAAGAATGACTTTTAGATTTGGGTCATTTTCATTACTTTTTAAAAATTCTTCAAGCTCAACAGCACTGCCATTATCATAATCAAAAATATTATCCTCATACCAGTCTAGGTATTTTAAAATACTTAGTAGTTTTGCGTTTAACTCTTTTTGACTTCCCTTGAGATCATGCTCTTGAGCAAACCAAACACACACTTGTTTTCGTAGTGAATCTCGATCATCCATCAAGGATGGTGGCACCATATTATAACTTTCAAATGGCAAAATGGCTATTTGAGTCCACGAGGTTTCTAAATGATTATTACATGAAACTTGTAAAAGATATTCTTCTTTAATTAATTCATGCCCATCATCAAATGGCTCATCTGTTTCCAAATACTCTTGCCCAGTACTTAATTCCTCTTCTTCTTTTATTGTTTCTAACCTTTGCTTAAATTTTACAAAATGTTCTTTTAACTTTGCAGTAGAATCCATACCACCTCCTAGCCAATATAAATACAAGATCAATAATATATGATTTATAATATTAGGTC
>NZ_JAHDJT010000136.1 GCF_023661085.1 Wolbachia pipientis | reverse complement strand
TAAAATAGAGAGTGGAATAACTAGCTACCTCGGGGTTTTATTGTCTTTTTTCTCTATCTGGTAAATTTCTTAAATATTATAGCTTAGACTAGTTGCCTTCAAAAGCAGCTAAATTGCAGCGTTTAAGACATAAAAACGCCGATACTGAAAATGAATACCGACCGGGGCTTCTTTTGCCTTTTTCCGTTTGGCAAGTTTCTTAAGCATAAAGGTTATGCCAACTTTCATTATTGGGGACTCGAACAAGATACATAATAAATTCGCTAATCGCAGGAAAACTTTTTAATTTACCATTGAGATTTGTTATATTACAACATCTACTGAGAATTTCATATATCTGGCTATGACTAGGGTTATGATAAAGAGGAATTTTCTTTAAATTTATTAGTTTTAAGTTCCTAACTTTTGCAATATAAGTTCATACAGTTACGTGCTGAAAAGAAACTATTTAATTGTATTTATCTTGTCTAACGTTCGTTGTAGAATAATACATGCAGCAATTTTATCATCTATTTTTTTCAATTTTGTGATTGATACTCCGGTAATCTTTAGTGTGTGAGCTGCAATAGACGTTGACAAGCTTTCATCTTGTAAATATATACTTACCTTATATTTTTTTATCATTTTGTTTGCGAATTGGGTTATGGTTTCGCACCATTCACTTTTTTGCCTCTCTATTTCCAGTGGTAGCCCCATTACTATTGACCCAGCTTCATTTTCTTTGAATATCCTGTTTAAATAACCTAAATCTTTACTTATATTTTTTCTGTGGTATAAACTGTGAGCTGTGGCTATGAGCTGCGTTTTATCACTGAATGCTATACCTATTCGCTTTTCTCCCATGTCAAGACACATTATGCACTTGTCTTTTGGAATAGACTTTAAAAATTCATGAGGATCTCTATGTAGCATCTAATGACATGACAAACACTCATCGTAATCAATATCTGTTCTTTGCTGCAATATTTCACTTTTTTTAAATATGTCGTGCGAAACTTTGTCGGCCCTCTGCATTGACTGTGATCTACAGTAATATAAACTTTTTAGGCCTTTTTTCCAAGCAAGCATATGTATTTTGTGCAAGTAACGTTTATGTACGTTAGCAGGTAGAAACAAGTTTACTGATTGAGATTGACAAATGTAAGGTGTTCTATCGCTTGCGTGTTCTATAATCCATCTTTGATCAAGCTCATATGCTGTTTTGAATGTCAATTTTTCATGTTCGCTAAGAAAATCTAAGTGCTGCACGGAACCTTCATTTGTTGAAATTGAGGACCATATTTTATCATTGTCTTGATTTTTTTCTGCCAATAGCTTTTGTAAGAATTTGTTTCGCACTACAAATGAACCTGTTAGTGTCTTTTGTGTAAATACGTTTGCTGCATATGGTTCTATTCCAGGAGAAGTGTTGCCTGCGATAATGGAAATTGAGGCAGTTGGAGCAATAGCGAGCTTATGTGTAAATCTTTCCATTAGATTGATTTCTTTAGCGTCAAGGCATGCTCCCTTTTCTTCTGCTAATTTTTTAGAAACCATATCTGCCTGCTCGCGTAAATACTTAAATATTTTTTTATTCCACTGTTGTGCTGTTACTGATTCAAAAGGAACCATTTTACTTTGTAAAAATGAGTGAAAGCCCATAACACCAAGACCAATACTACGCTCTCTTGTTGCAGAATATTTTGCTCGCTGTATTTCGTCTGGTGCTTTATTTATGAAATCCTCTAATACATTGTCAAGAAAACGCATTATATCTTCTATGAAGAGTTCATTGTCTTTCCATTCTTCGTAGTATTCAAGATTCACTGATGATAGACAACACACAGCAGTGCGCGATTTGTTTAGATGATCGTAACCTGTAGTTAAAGTGATTTCACTGCACAGATTTGACATTTTGATGTCTAGATTAAGTTTCTTGTAAGACTCTGGCTTGTTATTATTCGTTGCATCAAGAAAAATAATGTAAGGTTCTCCAGTTTCAATTCTTGCTGTTAATATTTTGATCCATATGTCACGTGCTTTGACGGTTGAGATAACTTTGTTATTATGAGGACTAATCAAATCCCATTCTCGACCATTCTCAACAGCTTGCATGAATTTATCATTTACTATCACGGCATGATGTATATTTAATGCTTTACGGTTCGGATCACCTCCCGTTGGCTTGCGTATATCAAGAAACTCTTCTATCTCTGGGTGGGATACAGGAAGGTAAACTGCTGAACTTCCTCTTCTTAAGGACCCTTGACTGATTGCAAGCGTTAGAGCATTTTGCACCACAATAAATGGCACAATTCCAGATGTTTTACCGCTGCCCTTTACACTTTCACCAATTGAACGTAGATTTCCCCAATAACTACCTATACCTCCTCCACGTGCAGCAAGCCAGACATTTTCATTCCATAAATCAACTATTCCCTGCAAGCTGTCTTCAGTTTCATTGAGAAAACAAGAGATGGGCAACCCTCTTTTGGTACCACCATTGCTAAGTATTGGTGTTGAAGGCATGAACCACAAGTTGCTCATGTAATCATAAAGACGCTGTGCATACTCTTTATTATCAGAATAATAGCTAGCAATGCGTATGAAAAGATCTTGATAACTTTCATTTTCTATCAGATACCTATCTGATAGAACTGCTTTTCCAAAATTAGTTAATTTACCATTTTTTTCGTGATTAATAGTGATATTACTCATAAAATTCCTCTTCTATTTCATTGTATCTGCTTTGAGCAATAGTGATCTTTAAGCTGGGCTCTTCGATTTTTTTTGTGGATGCTGTAGCGCGAACAAGATACCATTAACCTGACTTCCATATATTTTACAGTAACTCATATAACTTATTTGCATATTTATTTCTTTTGCAACGTGTTGGACGTAACTTTCTGAGTGGCAAAAGTAATCTCCTTTATTTACAAAGTCAATACCTTCACCTTCCTTTCTTCTTATTAAGCATATGATTGCTCCTTTTTTGCTCATAGATCCTTTTGCTAGTTTCAATTCTGCTCGGAAATCATGTAGATAATGTAACACTTCGGCAAAAATAATGACATCATACAAATAATTTCTTTCTTGTTTAAGGAAATCTGTCATTTCCATGTGTATTAACTCATTATAAACAGGTTTACCCTTTATAAAGCCTCCTCTGGCAATATTTAGCATTCTGTTTGAAATGTCAACTCCTGTTATGCAATTTCCAGTATTGTGTATTTTTAAGAAATGACCACATATTCC
>NZ_JAHDJT010000135.1 GCF_023661085.1 Wolbachia pipientis | reverse complement strand
CAAAAATCGTGTTGTTAACCTTATAAACAAAAAACAACGTATGAAATATGGTGGAGATATTACCTTTCTTGACAATGAAATCTTGGATAGTTTAGTTGATAAAAATTGTGATTTTGAAAGCAAAGTTGCAGCATGTTCAGATGTTGAAGATCTTATTAAACAGTTACCACCACGTTGGCAAGATCTTTGTGAAAAACTCAAAGTTTATAATGTAGCTGAAGTTTCTGAAATTACTGGTTTATCGAGAACAACCATCTACAAGATTCTTAAACGAATAGGTGAAAAATTTCCACATCTAAAAACTTATATCTCGTAAAAAATAGTGAACACATATGCGCTAAATGTTGAACTTATATATAGGGGGTAAAAACTATGACTCTAAAAATAATAAATAACGAAGAAAGAATAAAAACAGTCACAGGTGTGAAAATGGTAATCTTTGGACCTTATGGAATCGGTAAAACTAGCCTGCTTAAAACTCTTGTTGAATCGACAACGCTTTGCCTTGATTTTGAAGTAGGACTTCTTGCTGTTCAGGATTGGAAAGGAGATTCAATCAATATTCGCACTTGGAATGAAGCTAGAGACATTGCTTGTCTTATTGGTGGGCCTAATCCTGCGCTGAGGTCTGATCAAGCATACAGCCAAAGACACCATGAACATGTATCTGGTAAGTATAAAAATCTTCTTTCTGAAGTTTCTAAATACCGATGCATCTTTGTGGACAGTATAACCGTTGCTTCACGTTTATGTCTATTATGGGCAAAAATGCAACCTGAAGCTTTTTCTGAGAGATCGGGAAAACAGGATATGAGAGCTGCCTATGGATTACTTGCTCAAGAGATGATGGCTTGGCTCAATCAATTTCAACATATCAGAGACAAAGACACTATCATAGTTGGAACATTAGGTCAATATCTCGATGACTGCAATCGTCCAATTTGGCTACCTCAATGTGAAGGAGCTAAAACCGCTAGTGAGATTCCAGGCATTGTTGATGAGGTGATCAGCATGGTTGGAATTAAGAAAGATAATGGCACAGAAGTACGTTCATTTGTCTGTCATACCATTAATTCTTGGGGATACCCAGCTAAAGATTGAAGTGGTTGCCTTAATATGGTTGAAGAACCGCATCTGGGTAAATTACTTGCGAAAATTAAAGCCAAAACTTTGGCTCCTATTGTTTAATTAAAAATTGGAGAAATTATTATGGAACAAAGCTTTTTCAATATCGGTCAAAAAATTCCCTTTTTCAGTGTGAAAGAATACTTGAATGATCAATCGCCAATACCAGAAGATATAATTTCACCAAGGATTTTAACAAAAAGAGGTCTATTGGTGCTGGGTGGCCCACCTAAAATCGGCAAAAGTGACTTTTTGATCTCTTGGCTTGTTTACATGGCTGCTGGTAGATCATTTCTCGGTATGACACCAAGTAGACCTTTGAAAATCTTCTACATGCAAACTGAAATTGAGTATGAATATATGAAAGAACGGTTGCAACAACTTCAACTGGATAACGAACTTTTGAATGTAGCTGCCAATAACTTAATTATCACGCCAAGAGTACAATTATCATTTAGTAGTGAAGAAATAGATGAAATTAAAAATGTTGTTAAAGAGCGTTTCAAACCTGATATTATTGCGATTGATCCTCTTCGTAACATTTTTAACTCAAGTGAATATGGTAATGAAAATGACAACAGCGCTATGCTATTCTTTTTGCAAAAAACGCTTGAAAGACTGAGGAACATTATTAATCCAGATGCAGGTATAATCCTCACCCACCACACAAAAAAACTGTCCAAAAAGATGCTGGAAGAAGATCCATTTCAAGGCCTAAGTGGTGCTGGATCTTTACGTGGATTTTATAGCACTGGCATGGTGATGTTTGCTCATGATGAAGAAAGTACTACCCGTCAAATAGTCTTTGAGCTGCGAAATGGTGAACGTGTGGCGAGCAAGCTTGTCGATAAGATAAATGGTCATTGGAAACTTATAGACCAATGGAGTTGATTCTTTTTTTCGTTTTGCAATTAATTTATAGGAGGACAATATGCTATCAGATTTTTTAACTGATTTTAATACTGCAAAATCACAAAGTAATTTAATACCAAAAGGTACAACGGTGAAAGTCAAAATGGCCATTAAACCTGGAGGTTATGAGAATTGGTTCACTAAAAGCTACACTACTGGCAGCATCTATTTAAACGCTGAATTTACTGTCACTGAAGGTCTATATGCAAAACGTAAGATTTTTCAAGTAATTGGCATTAAAAGTGGCAAAGCAAGCGTTGAAGGAGAAGATGTTTGGGCAGAAGCTGGTCGTTCCATGCTTAGAAGTATTTTGGAGTCAGCACGAAACATTCATGCAAATGACACTTCAGAAAAAGCAATTATTGCTAGAAAAGTCAACTCTATAGCTGATTTTAACGGGTTAGAGTTTACTGCAAAAGTTGGTATTGAAGCTGATCGATATGGAGAAAAAAACAAGATTGCTACGGTTATTATCCCAGAGCAACCTGAAGTTGATTGGGTGCCATTTTAAATTGTGTCTTTTAGAATTGGAGGACTTATGGAATTTTGTATTACTGGAGAAATGGAATTTTTACTACTGCATAACATCAAAGCATGTTTATTTTATTTACTGCCTGGCGGTAAATTTTTCAAGAAGAAATTCTATATTGGAAATATCGGTGGAGACCAAATTATAGTTGAAGTTGCAGGCGGTAAGATAGGAAGCTGGTATGGCCTAAATAGTGGAAACAATGGTAATATTGTCACACTTTGGAGTTTAGTTGCTGATAAAGCTGGACTTTCTGGAGTTATAAACAAATGGCTCAATAAAAATATAACTGCAAAATATAGTTATCTTGACGAGAATAACAAAGTGATAGCATATGCATATCTCTACAGAAACAATTACAGACATGTTTGGTATCCGAAAACTTCTGGCAAGGGCTTAAAACCACTATATAACATACCTGGTATTATTAGGTCCAATGAGCTAGTAATAGTAAAAGGAGAGAAAAGAGCTGAAGCCTTAATAGAGCACGGAATTATGGCAACAACTGTGATGCTTGGTATATATGGATCTATCAGTGAAACGGATTGGTCTATATTAATAGGTAAGCAGGTAATAATTTTGCCAGATAAGGATGAAAAATATGCTGAAAAGATTGCTGCAGAACTAGCTAATTTAGGGATATTCCACAGTATACCTGAGGGGTATGAAGAAGGGATA
>NZ_JAHDJT010000134.1 GCF_023661085.1 Wolbachia pipientis | reverse complement strand
GGATTTTAAAATAGAGAGTGGAATAACTAGCTACCTCGGGGTTTTATTGTCTTTTTTCTCTGCTTGGTAAATTTCTTAAATATTATAGCTTAGACTAGTTGCGCTTAAAAGCAGCTAAATTGCAGCGTTTAAGGCATAAAAACGCCAATACTGAAAATAAATACCGACCAGGGCTTTTTTTCCGCTTAGTTTAGGTTATGCAAGAAGTTCTCTGTCTGATTCATGATGATGATTAACATCACAAAGTTTAGTAAAAGGATCATCATTGATTGGTTGACTGAATAGTTTGTCAAGATGAATTGCTAGAAATACCGCACTATATATTATGCTAACTGTTACACTTAAATTAAAATTATAGATTATACCATTACCTAAGCTTATCGGTGTGGTTGCAATTTCTATCCTTCTTAATACGAAGTTTAGCAAACCTAATGACAAAGTTAGTGTGCTGATGAAGAGGCTCTTCCTGCGTTTAGCAAGTTCAGCTTCACATTTTGTAAATTCATCAGTTTTCTTTTTATCTTGGTATTTTCCACATGCCTCTTGATATTTTTTATGTGCCTCCTGATATTTTTTGTACGTATAATAATAGCCTATGGGCTCTGCAATGAATAGGAATAGGATTGTTGATGTTAAGTGAATATAACTTATTGCACTTGCATTACTTCCAGTCAAGGAATGGAAGACTTTCAACATCATTAGCGCTTCTATAGTGCTGCTTGCAAGACTAGCTGATTTACCCACAATTTTTGCTAATTCTTTTTTACCCTTAGGGTCTCTGTAATCCTTGACTAGGTCATATAAAGTAAATGCAGAATAGGCAATATATAGAATAGACGTCGGAAATTTTGCCCACCGAGCGACATTCCGTATAAGAAAAATATTGGATCTGTTATTATCAATAAACTCACAGCAAAATTGTAGTGAAATCTTGCACAGTAGCGTTGTTAAACCTGTTGTAATACAGATTATCCTCCTGATATCATGGTTGCAAGCGTCATTTACCTTTTGTGCAAATGTGTTTGGTTTCTTTTTTAGCCTATTTAGCATAAATAGCTAATAAAATAATAACTTTTTACTATTCTATCATATAAAATCTTAAAAGAAAAGTACTATAAATCGGGACTTTAAGGGCAGTTCCTACATAAATCAGCCAAGCATTTTATAAACAAGGAATTGGTACTGAGAGTTGGTACGCGAAAATAATATCCGTCCTTGATCATTGCTTTATATTCTATATCAAGTTCAACAAGCGTTTCTGAATGTTCAGAAACAAAAGATATAGGTGATAAAACCACAGGCATATCGTTAGCTTTTGCACGCAACAGTTCACTTTCGGTGCTTGGCTCTAGCCATTTTACGGGGCCTACCTTACTCTGATAACATATTGACCAATCAAGATCCTTGATGTTTAATTTTTTTACTATTAATTTTACTGTTTCTTCTATTTGTAAGGCATAAGGGTCACCCCTTTCAATAACACTCAAGGGCAAACTATGGGCTGAAAATAGGATTCTTGGTTTACCAATTTTGCTTGCTAACTTATAATACTGAGCTGTTAGGTTAACGTGAGCTTCAATAAAGTCTTGATTATCATAATAATGGTTGATTATTTTTGTGTTGCATTTTAGACCATATTTTTTGGCACTTTTTTGCCAATTTTCGATAGACGACAAAGTTGTGGTAGTTGAATATTGAGGATATAGCGGCAGCAGAATTACTTCGTCAGGATCAAACTGCTTCACACTTTTAACAACTTCATCAGCAAATGGATGCCAATAGCGCATATAAACGAATACTCTGGCCAGCTCTGGTGTCATTCCAGCACGTGACGCTGGAATCCAGTTCTTTTTTCTAGATCCCAATTCCACGCTACTTGGATGACAAAAGAAGGATCTATTAAGCTCTCGTTCAAGTGCTTCAGCTTGCATTTTTGTATTCTCTAAAATTGGCGATTTGCCTCCAATTTGCTCATATATTTTTCGTGCAGTATTTTCTCGTTTTGCGGATATAAACTTTGCTAAAAGAAACCGAAAGGGGTTTGGTAGATTTATTATTCTTCTGTCGTAAAAGAGATTAAATAAAAAAGGACGGACCGCATTTGGTGAATCAGGTCCGCCAAGGTTAAGTAAGACGATTGCTTTTTTCATTAGATCTGTTGCAAATCATTATTGAAGCTAAAAGCTTACTTTTTGCTGTCATTCCAGCGCGTGATGCATGACAATTTTGTGGTTTGAGTACCAAGAGGATGTCATCCAAGTAGCCTGGCACTGGGATCCAGGATTTTACTAAATTGGTGAGTATAAAAGTACTATGTAAAAACAGCGTTCTCGATGAAGTTGTATGAAAATGCTGGATTCCAGTGTCAAGCACTGGAATGACAAAACAGAGTACATTTAAACAAAAGAGACACATTCAGACTCCGCAACAAGTTGCTTTTGGGGTGCCTATAAGCTCAGCTACAGGTTTATCAAGTATAGATATAGGTACTAAATTTCTCACACTGGCATACAATAGGTGGCCAGATCTCTGCAGGTTACTCTGTGTGGATGAAAAGCTTCTATCAAAGATCAGATCAGCGCAAAAACTTGGCATTGCTTCAAGAAGTTCAACAGCAGCTAAAGATAGCATTATACAACTTTGTAGAATCTTTAGAGGGAAAACTAAAAACGCAATGAGAAAGGAGGTGTTACCTGCTTCACTTACTTGGTTAGGCGAATTATACTCAATATGTTTTCTGTTTTTATCAAAGATAGGGAATTTTATAGTATCTTTCTTAAATTCCGCGTCTATTGTTTCTCTACTGTAGTCAGTAGTTTTTGCCATTAACTTCTCACGCAGATTAAAAGTCCTAACAACGAAGCATGTGGCAATCATTAAGACAGCACAAGCAAGTGCACATTGTAAAAGGCTTAACCCGCCTACCATAGCTGGTAATGCAAAGCAAGCAAGTAGCGGTATAGTGATCATTTCACCAAACGGAATAATATTCTTTTTCATTGCAAAGGCAGCACCTTTTTGTAATTTTGTATTGTGACGCGAGCTATATTCCAAATAACTCAAAAAAGCCAAGCTGAAAGTTAAAAACCCTTTTGTTCCACAAAAAATTGATGATTTTAAATTATTAACGAACGTTTTAGCAGCAGATTCAGTATTTTTTTTACGGCAACATTCACCCATATAATACCTCCTTGATGGTTTATTCTTAACTATAAGCAAAAAATCACTTTGATGAAATAAAAATTC
>NZ_JAHDJT010000133.1 GCF_023661085.1 Wolbachia pipientis | reverse complement strand
TTGTTGTAACTTTTTGAAACAAAATGACCTTAAATAGTTATTATAACCGCTTTAACCCTGACAAAGAATACGAAAAAAGCTTGTTCCTTGCAGGAAGAGGTTTGCAGTCAGCAGAATTAAATGAGATTCAAGATTACGCCCTTTTGAGGCTCAAAGGCATAGGAGATGCGATATTCCGTGATGGTGATGTTATAACTGGGGCTAATTGCATCATAGATGGGGAAAAAGTTACACTTGAAGCTGGAAAAATCTATCTTCGTGGAGCAGTTAGAAAAGTCGAAAAAGAGGAGTTTGTTATTCCACTTAATATTACAGTTCGCATAGGTGTTTATTATGTAGAATCTACCATTACAGAGCTTGAGGACGAAAATCTCCGTGATCCTGCAGTTGGTACGCGTAATTATCAAGAAGTTGGAGCTGCAAGGCTTAAAGTTTCCACCATTTGAGGTTATCAAGCAGAGAGTGTTACTGTTAACTCCGCAAATGGGGAATTCTATCCAATTTACAATATTGAAAACGGAGTTCTTGTTCAGTATTCACCGCCACCACAAGCAAATATAGTAACCACTGCACTTGCTCGTTATGACAAGGAGGCAAATGGTTCCTATGTTGTAAATGGCCTAGAAGTAATGTTTCTGCAAAAGGAAGAGGGAGAAGGAGGAAAAAAAATATTTGTGATTAATGAGGGAAAAGCTCATGTTGACGGCTATGAGATTGAGCTACCTCACAGTATTCGTGTTTCTTTTGATGAAGACCCAGATATAAAATCAGTTGAATCAGAACCACATACCTTTCAGCCAAATAGCCAAAGAGTAATGGAACTAAAAGTTAATGATTTTCCAATCAGCGAAATCAAGAAAGTAGATATAACTGTTCAAAAAACCATTACCATTACTCATGGTTCATATTCTGGAGCTATTGATCCGATATCTGACCCTGCAGTACTTGAGATTATTCAAGTTAAGCAAGGCAATATAATTTATGAAAATAGTGTAGATTATAAACTAAACGCAGGAAACGTTGATTGGTCATTACCGGGCAAAGAACCAGCACCTGGAAGTAGTTATCAAATAACTTATCGCTGTCGTACTCAGGTGAGCCCTGAAGATATAAATGAACAAGGATGTAAAGTAAGGGGAGCAGTTGATAATAGCTTGGTTCTGATTGATTATACCTGGAAAATGCCACGCTTTGATTTAATTACCATAGATGCAAAAGGAGTGGTAAGAAGAATAAAAGGAATTGCCCATCCTTGGAAACCATCAATGCCTAAAGCACCCGCTGGACAATTGCTACTTTGCTACATTCATCAAACCTGGAAAGATGGGGAAAAGGTGAAAGTAATGAATAATGCTATCCATGTAGTACCGATGAATGAACTCGAAGCAATGAAGAGTGGAATAAGAGATCTTTATGCGCTAGTTGCAGAGGAGCGTCTACGTAGTGATGCAAATTCAAGAGAGCCAACCACAAAAAAAGGAGTATTTGTTGATCCGTTCTTTGATGATGATATGCGTGATCAGGGAATTTTGCAGTCTGCAGCAATAGTAAACAAGGAATTGATATTGCCGATAAACGTGGAAATTATTGACGTTGAAAAGGAGAAAAAACCTTATTTATTGCCGTATGAACTTGAGCCGGTACTTGAACAGCTTTTACAGACTAAAAGTGAAAGGATCAATCCATATCAGGCATTTGATCCAATACCGGCAAAAGTTACCATGAACAAAAACACCGATCACTGGACCGAGATAAAGGCCAATTGGTCAAGTCCAGTAACAAGAGAATTTAATACTAGAGAAACAACAGAGCTATTGTCAAGTAATTCATATGAAGCTGAATTTATGAGAGAAGCAGTACAAGATTTTGAGATCGAAGGTTTTGAGCCAAATGAGAAGCTTAAAGAGATAAAATTTGACGGAATAACCTACAGCGTAAAAAAAGATGTTAATAGCTAACAATCAAGGACAAATAAGTGGAAAGATAAAAATCCCAGCAAATATTCCAGCAGGTACTAAATTAGTACAGTTTTATGGGGATAAAGGAAGCTATGGAGAAGCAACTTATACTGGTAAAAAAACTATTACCATAGAAGAGAGAAGAAGAGTTATCGCAGCAAGAAGAGTTGATCCTTTAGCCCAAACATTTACACTAAATGAAAGTAGGCACATAGGGAGTCTAGATTTATGGTTCACAAATAGCGGCAAAAAACGTGTTGTTGTGCAGATTAGAGAAACAGCAGTGGGAATGCCCTCGCAGACTGTCATTGCTGAAAGCTATATTGAGCCAAAAGATATAAAGATAGATGGCACAGCAACACGTATAGAGTGGTTACCAGTGTTTTGCCATGCAGGACAAGAGTATGCTATAGTTTTGCTAACCGATGATGCAGATACAGCAGTAAAAATAGCAGAACTTGGCAAGTATGATGCAGTAAATAGCCGTTGGGTAACAAGTCAACCATATCAAGTAGGAGTATTACTTTCATCAAGCAATGCAAGTACCTGGACACCGCATCAGAATTTAGATTTAACGTTTCGGCTACTAGCTGCAAAATTTAGCGAAGTTTCTCATGTTGTTGATCTTGGTAAAGTTACTGCAAATAACGTATCAGATTTAATAGTTTTGACAAATGTTGAAAAGGTAGCATTTGATACCAATGTAGAATTTATCTTAACAGATGAAGAGGGAAAAGAGAACTTTTTGTCTGATAATTTGCCACTTGCACTGCGTGAAAGATTATCTGGAGAGCTAACGGTAAAAGCAAGCCTAAAAGGAGGGCGAGAAAAAAGTCCAGTGCTATATCCTGGGTTACAGCTAGTTATGGGCAATCTTTCAGAGTCTAGGGATTATGTTACAAGAAGCATTACCGCAGGGGCTAACACTAAAATTACCATAACATATGATGCGCTGATACCCGGCACTGCAGATGTTAAAGCGTATGTGCAAAAAAGCGTGGGAGAATGGCAGTTAGTTAATTTAACAACGGGAAAACCAATCGGAGACAACTGGGTGGAAAGAACTCACGTGCTATCAAATTTTAATGCCAATGAAACAAGGATAAAATTGGTTTTAAGTGGAACGGTTATCTATCGTCCTAAAGTAAAAAATTTGCGAGTGATTATTACTTGAATCAATGCCAAATGAACAAAGCAAACGAGGATATACACTACCACATCCAGAAAACATTGCAGTGGAAGATGTAGTACGTATTCGCAGAGCTATAGAAAAAATAGATGAAGATATTACCGAAAGAGAAGATGAGCATAATCAACTAAAAAATA
>NZ_JAHDJT010000132.1 GCF_023661085.1 Wolbachia pipientis | reverse complement strand
TATTTTTTAGTTGATTATGCTCATCTTCTCTTTCGGTAATATCTTCATCTATTTTCTCAATTGTAGTACGGATACGTACCACATCTTGAACTGCAATATTTTCTGGATGAGGCAGTGGATATCCTCGTTTGGTTTGGTCAACAGTCATTATGTGACAATCACTCTGAGATTTTTTACCTTAGGGCGATAAACAACCGTTCCACTTAAAACTAATTTTATCCTTGTTTCATTGCCATTAAAGTTTGTCAGCACATGAGTTCTCTCTACCCAATTTTCTCCAATTGGTTTTCCTGATGTTAAATTTACTAATTGCCAATCCACATTTTTTTGCACATATGCTTTTACATCTGCAGTGCCAGGTATTAGCGCATCATACGTTATGGTAATTTTAGTGTTAGCTCCTGCTGTAATACTTCTTGTAACATAATCTCCAGACTCTGAAAGATTACCTAGAACTAGCTGTAACCCTGGATATAGCACTGGACTTTTTTCTTTTGACCCTTTTAAATTTGCCTTTACTGTTAACTCTCCAGATAGTCTTTCACGCAGCGCGAGCGGCAAGTTATCAGATAGAAAATTTTCTTTTCCTTCTTCATCTGTCAGAATAAATTCTACATTGGTATCAAATGCTACTTTTTCGACGTTCGTCAAAACAATTAAATCTGAAGTATTGGTTGCTGTAACTTTGCCAAGATCAATAACATGAGAATTTTCGCTAAATTTTGCAGCTAGTAGTCGAAACGTTAAATCTAAATTTTGATGTGGAGTCCAGGTGCTTGCATTGCTTGATGACAGTAATACTCCTACTTGATATGGCTGGCTTGTTACCCAACGGCTATTTACTACATCATATTTGCCAAGTTCGGCTATTTTTACTGCAGTACCAGGATCATCAGTAAGTAGCACTATTGCATACTCCTCTCCTGCATGGCAAAACACTGGCGACCATTCTATACGTGTTGCTGTGCCATCTACTTTTATATCTTTCGGCTCAATATAGCTTTCAGCAATAACAGTCTGCGATGGCATTCCCACTGCTGTTTCTCTAATCTGCACAACAACACGTTTTTTGCCTTTATTTATAAACCATAACTCTAGACCTCCTATGTGTCTGCTCTCATTTAAAGTAAATGTTTGCGCTAAAGGATCAACTCTTCTTGCTGCGATAACTCTTCTTCTCTCTTCTATGGTAATAGTTTTTTTACCAGTATAAGTTGCTTCTCCATAGCTTCCTTTATCCCCATAAAACTGTACTAATTTAGTACCTGCTGGAATGTTTGCTGGTACTTTCACCTTTCCCTTTAATTTTCCCTGGTTGTTAGCTCTTTTTTCCACTTTTTTTTCCTCTATGCCATAGGCATAATAGAAATGCCATCAAATTTTATTTCCTTAAGCTTTTCATCTGGCTCAAAACCTTCAATTTCAAAATTCTGTACTGCTTCTCTCATAAATTCAGTTTCGTATGAAGTACTTGACAGCAGCTCTGTTGTTTCCGTAATATTAAACACTCTAGTTACTGGACTTTTCCAATTCGTGGTAACCTCTGTCCAGTGGTCAATGTTTTTATTTAGAGTAATTTGTGCCGGGACTGGATCAAAAGCTTGATATGGATTGATCTTTTCTCCTTTAGTCTGTAAAAGCTGCTCCAGTACCGGTTCAAGTTTATAAGGTAAAAGATAAGGTTCTCTACCTCTTTCAATATCAATGATTTCTACGTTTATCGGCAATATCAGCTCCCTATTTACTATTGCTGCAGATTGTGAAATTCCTTGATCACGCATATCATCGTCAAAAAACGAATCAACAAATACTCCTTTTTTGGTGGTAGGTTCTCTTGAATTTGCATCACTGCGTAAACCCTCCTGTGCAACCAGCGCATAAAGATCATTTATTCCTTTTTTCATTGCTTCAAGCTCATTCATCGGTACAGCATGAATAGCATTATTCACTATTTTTACCCCTTCGCCTTTTTTCCACGTCTGATGAATGTAGCAGAGCAAAAGTTGTCCACTAGGCGCTCTAGGCATTGATGGTCGCCAAGGGTGGGAAATTCCTTTTATTCTTCTTACCACTCCTTTGCTATCGATAGTAATTAAATCATAGCGGGGCATTTTCCAGGTGTAATCAACCAGAACCAAGCTGTTATCAACTGTACCTCTTACTTTACATCCCTCTTCGCTTATATCTTCAGGGCTTATATGAGTGCGGCAGCGATAGGTTATCAGGTAACTACTTCCAGGAGCTGGTTCTTTACCAGGTAATGACCAATCAACGTTTCCTGCGTTTAGTTTGTAATCTATACTGTTTTCATAAATAACATTGCCTTGTTTAACTTGAATAATCTCAAGTACTGCAGAGTCAGGTATCGGATCAATAGCTCCAGAATATGAACCGTGAGTAACAGTAATAGTTTTTTGAACAGTTATGTCTACTTTTTTGATTTCACTTATTGGAAAATCATTAACCTTCAGTTCCATTACTCTTTGGCTATTTGGCTGAAAAGTATGTGGTTCTGATTCAACTGATTTTATATCCGGATCTTCATCAAAAGAAACACGAATACTGTGATGAAGTTCAATCTCATAGCCATCAACATGAGCTTTACCCTCATTAATCACAAATATTTCTTTTTTACCTTTTTTTACCCCTTCTTCTCCCTCTTCCTTTTGCAGGAACATTACTTCAAGACCATTTACAACGTAGGAACCATTTGCTTCTTTGTCATAACGAGCAAGAGCAGTAGTTACTATGTTTGCTTGTGGAGGTGGTGAATGTTCTATTAATACTCCATTTTCAATATTGTAAATTGGGTAAAATTCGCCATTTGTAGAGTTAACAGTAACACTTTCTACTTGGTATCCCCAAATGGTGGAAACTTTAAGCCTTGCAGCTCCTACTTCCTGATAGTTTCTTGTACCAACAGCAGGATCACGAAGATTTTCGTCCTCAAGTTCTGTAATGGTAGATTCTAGGTAATAAATACCTATACGCACTGTGGTACTCAGTGGAATAACAAACTCTTCTTTTTCGACTTTTCTAACTGCACCACGCAGATAGATTTTTCCTCCTTCAAGTGTAACTTTACCAGTTTCTCTATCTATAATACAATTGCTTCCTGCTATAACATCACCATCACGGAATATTGCATCACCTATGCCTTTAAGCTTAGAGAGAGCATACTCCTGAGTCTCGTTTAATTCTGCTGATTGTAGACCTCTTCCTGCCAGGAACAAACTTTTTTCGTATTCTTTGTCAGGATTAAAGCGGTTATAATAACTATTTAAGGTCATTTTGTTTCAAAAAGTTACAACAA
>NZ_JAHDJT010000131.1 GCF_023661085.1 Wolbachia pipientis | reverse complement strand
GCCTGCAGATCAAAAACAAGTTTTGAGTCAGAAATACCCTTAGTGTTATGATAATGAAATTGTTGGAATTTGTCAAGCAGTTTTTTTGTTGCTATTGAATTTCCATGACTTCTGAACATATAGTGGAATATATAGGTATAAAAGAACTTGAACCTAGATGGAGTTATTCATTTACACTGCATCTTTTAAAAGCAATAAATAAACAGTAAAAATAAATGCTAGTACTGATGCAGACAAAACAAGAATAGCTGCACTGATTGCTTGACCATTGTAAACACAGCTCGTTAAGCCAATAAAAACAGCCATAATAAAAGATCTGATAAATGAAACTGCAGAAGAAGCTGTACCTCTGATTCCAGGGAAAACATTCAATGATGCGTTAAAAAGCACTGCCTGGCAAATTGCACAACCAATAACAAAAATGACCATAGATAGTGTTACTAAGTAGAAAGAATGGGGTGTGATTACACTGAATATCAAAAGCAATATAGACCCAATCATGATCACACTTACACCATAAATTACACACCTTATTGCCCCAAGTTTCTGTAAGATCTTGCCAGTAAATAGACTGACGAGTGAGAAGGATCCAACTATTGCACCTTGATGCAGTGCATAAATAGCGCTGGGCAAACCAAAAGTCTCCATGTATAAAAAGGGTCCACAAGTGATAAATGACATACAAGCAGCAGAAAAAAGGCTCATTATCAAAGATAGTGCCATAAATTTTGAACTCAATGATAGCTTCCCATAGTCTTTCATCATTTTTTTCAAATTAAAGATATCGCGGTCCTTTTTCGTTTCCGGCAACAGAAAAAGCAGCAAAACCCAGGAGATTAAACAAAGTATTGCAACACTTGTATAATTACCACGCCATCCCACAATTTCATTGATGAAACTGCCTAAAACCGGTGCAACTGCCATAACAACTGTGAGAACAGAATTCATGATTCCGATAAATTTCACTGCTTCGTCGCCTTTATAGCTATCTGCAACGATTGCAAATACAACTACAGATGTGCTAACACCAATGCCTTGAATAAAGCGAGAAATTAAAAGCCAAAAAACTGAAGGTGCAAAAACACAGCCAACAGCACCAACGAGCAGCAAAGTGTTGCCTATGATCATAATTCTCCTTCTGCCATAGCATTCAGACAATGGACCAAAGAATAACCCTCCTATGCAAAAACCTAGGAAATTGTAAGCAATAGTTAATTGAATTGTGCCTTCTGACACATTGAAATAGCGCACCATATCCGGAAAGCTAGGTACAGAAACATCGATTTCAATAAACTTGGCAATTAAAGATAAGATCAACAGAAAAGGTAGTAGCATTTAAAATTTTCAACTAATGGATAAAAGTATCGCATCTAAAGCGTTTAGCAAAGAATATTTTTCATTACTTCACCAAAATTACTGGGAATACTCACGTAAAGAAGTAATTGAAATAACTCTCTCCGTTGTTATTTTCCTTCACTTGGTAAAATATTCGTGCATTACGCACTACCACTTGGTGTACAGAAGTTACAGCGTTCCCTTGCCAAAATCTCGAGAATCTGCACTATATTTAGTGCTGCACCTTTACGCAGATTGTCAGCCACTATCCACATGTTTAATCCGTGTTCAACGGTATTGTCTTTTCTAATACGCGATACATATACAGCGTCCTCCTGTACAACATCAATTTGAGTTGTATATTCGCCACCTTCGCGCCTATCATACACTAAAATTCCATTGTCTTCGGTTTCACTTAGCACTTTACAAGCTTGTTCTTCAGTTATAGGCTGATAAAACTCTACATTCACTGCTATAGCATGACCAATAAAAACGGGCACCCTCACGCAAGTTGCAGTAACTTTTATATCTTCTCCCAAGATTTTTTTTGTTTCCTCTTGCATTTTCCATTCCTCTTTTGTGAAACCATCTTCCATGAATTCTCCTATGTGAGGAATACAATTAAATGCTATTTGCTTAGGAAATATCTCGGGTTTTTTGGTTTCATTCATAAAGATCTTTTTTGTCTGATGATAAAGTTCATCCATTGCTGCTTTGCCTGCGCCAGAGGTTGATTGATAAGTTGAAGCAACAATTCTCTTTATTTTTGCTTTTTGGTGTAATAAGTGCAGTACTAGCAACATCTGTATTATAGTACAGTTTGGATTGGATATTATGTTATGGTTTTTGTATTCCATGATTTTTTCTTTATTAATCTCTGGAATGATCAGCGGTACACCCTCTTTCATCCTGAAGTGGAAACTGTTATCTATCACAACGCATCCGGCTTCAGTTGCAATTGGTACGTATTTTTCAGAAACATAAGCACCAGCGCAGAAAATGGCTATATTGGCTCCAACAAAATCATAATCTTCAAGACATAAGACAGTTAGTTCTTCATCACCAAAACTCACCTTCTTTCCCTTTGATTTTTTTGATGCAAGTACGGTAATAGAATCTATCGAAATTTTTTCTTCGTCTTGAAACTCAGCAAGTATGCTCAGCACCTCGCGTCCCACTCTTCCTGTTGCTCCAATAACAGCAATTTTATGTCCCATTATAGA
The DNA here is from genome assembly GCF_023661085.1 of Wolbachia pipientis. GTDB lineage: Bacteria > Pseudomonadota > Alphaproteobacteria > Rickettsiales > Anaplasmataceae > Wolbachia. The sequence goes on along the minus strand of NZ_JAHDJT010000131.1, from coordinate 779 downwards.
TGAACCTCTAACTTAAAGTTATATTATATTTTCACCGACAAAATTTACAATTGTTTTAATATTTTTACCTTGCAATTAACCATAATTTAGTTATTCTTATGCAAGATTAATAATATTACGCGGTAAAGTGAGAGATGAGCAAAAAGTATGATGAAACTAAGGTTAAACCTGCAACATCTACACCTCCAGGACCTAAGGGAACCAATGAGTCAAGGATTCAAGTGGCAAGAAGGAAATTTCCGAATTTTAATGATGAAAGGTATTCTGTAAAAACTGTTAAAACACGGTTTCTAGAAACAGGACAACAGCCTTTAAAGCTAAGGCATTTCTTGAAATCAATACCAATTATAGGAAGGTTTTTAGCAAAAGTTTTCACACCCGAAAAAATAGAAACTATCAGCAACCCTATATATGAAAGCAGGGAAGCATACGAAGCATATAAAAGGTCGCGAAATAAATACTATAGTGAAGCGGAAGATGAGGCAAAAATAATTCGCACGGACGGTAAGCATGAGAAAGGAATAAGCAGCAAGCTTAAGAAGAGTAATGTTAAACAAGTGGAGCATGGAAAGCACAAAAAGCCCTAGCTGTGCTTTTGTTGCGTAGCAAGTGGAATTATACCAATTCCACTACACAAAAAGCGGATGGACAACAGTGAAAAAAGCTATAACGTCATCCAATAGAAACAAAAAACTACTTGACAAGTTTCTCCAACCCTCCTATAATGGTACTGAAGCTATTTGTTTAACTTCCCAATCTGTACAGGTTAAAATGACAAG
>NZ_JAHDJT010000130.1 GCF_023661085.1 Wolbachia pipientis | reverse complement strand
CCTCTTCATTACAGAAGTGATCCTTTCCGTAAATTCAGATATATCCTTTCCTGCTAGTCTTGTCGTATTCTCCGAAGCTTCAAGATCAATTATCGCAAACGTTCCGGGCGAAAATAAGTTTCTTTTCTCCTCTATTATTTCGTTATTATAGAATGCTATTTCAGAAACATTATGGGGATCAGAAAGCGTGAGTATAACAAATCTTCCGCGCTCCGAAGTTCTCATACGTGCATTTAATATTACACCAGCAGTTTTTGTTGTCTTACTCTCTCCGATAAATCCAATATTTAATTTTCTCAAAAGGGCCCTAAATTTTTCAAGTGGGTGATTAGTTAAGTAAAATCCCAGCGAAAATAACTCATGTTCTAACTTTTCCTCTTCATTGAAGTCTTCTACATCCTCAAGCTTCGGCTTGAGAACATCAAGATTACCAAATAAAACAGCTTGATTCGATTCCTTATCCTGCCTATTTTTATTTGCAAAGTAAATCAATGTGTCTATTGACTCATATAGCTGCTTCCTGTTTTGATGCACACCATCACATGCTCCAGACTTAATTAGGCTTTCTAGTGCTCTTTTATTTATTATATGTCCCGAATTTTGAATGAATTCCCATATGTCCTTATAAGCGCTTGAACGTGTGTTCACTATTCCTTCTGCTATAGAGAAACCAACATTACGCAAAGCGGCAATGCCGTAGCGTATGTGCTCACCCTCTATTGAAAATTCAGCTTTAGATTTGTTTATATCAGGTGAAAGAACAGAAACTCCACTGAATTTTGCAGCGTGATAAAATAAATTCAGTTTGTCTCTGTCATCAATATTCAGATTCATCAAGGCTGTAAAAAATTCCAACGGATAGTTAGCTTTAAGGTAAGCTGTCTGGTAAGATATCACTGCATATGCGGCTGCATGAGATTTATTAAATCCGTAACCAGCAAATTTTGCAACAAGGTCAAAAATATAACTTGCCCTATCATAATCAACACCATTTTTCGTTGCTCCTTGGATGAAAAGTTCGCGTTGTTTATCCATCTCTTCTTTGATTTTCTTACCCATAGCACGTCTCAGTAGATCTGCTTCAGCTAATCTATATCCAGAGAGAATACGCGCTATTTCCATTACCTGCTCTTGGTAGATTATTACTCCAAATGTTTCTTTTAATACTCCCTTGAGTAATGGATGAATATAATCTGGCTTTTCAAGCCCGTGCTTTCTTGCAACATAAGTTGGAATGTTATCCATCGGCCCTGGACGATAAAGAGAAATCAAAGCAATGATATCTTCAATACAGTCTGGTTTTAGTTTGATTAAAGCTTCTCTCATTCCCGAACTTTCAAGCTGGAACACTCCAATTGAATCACCTCTTGAGAGCATTTCATAGGTTCTCTGATCATCTAAAGGAACCAAGGAAATATCAATTTTTCTTTCATTACGGTTAATTAAGCGACAAACATGATCTATCAATGTAAGTGTACCAAGTCCGAGAAAATCAAACTTTATTAGTCCAGCTTTCTCCACATATTTCATGCTGTATTGAGTAATCGGTAGAGCTGAATTTGGATCATAACAAACAGGAACAAAATTTTCTAACTTTTGATCGCATATCACAATTCCAGCCGCATGAGTTGAAACGTGACGATATATTCCCTCAAGCTTAAGAGAGATATCAAGGAGTTTTGCAATTACTTCATCGCTATCCCTTTCTTTCTGCAGATTTTGGTCAAGCTCTATCGCTTGTGATAAAGTTACAGGGTTTACCGGGTTAAACGGAACCATCTTAGATATTTTATCCACCTGAGTGTAAGGCATCTGCAATACCCTGCCAACATCGCGCAGTACAGCTCTTGCCTGTAATTTTCCAAAAGTAATTATTTGAGCAACATAACCATACTTCTTTCGAACATAGTCAATGACCAAATCCCTCTTTTCCTGGCAAAAATCGATGTCAAAGTCAGGCATTGATATACGATCAGGATTTAAAAATCTTTCAAAGATCAGACCAAATTTTATCGGGTCAAGATCCGTAATTTGCAACGCCCAAGCAACAATTGATCCAGCACCAGAACCTCTTCCTGGACCAACTGGAATGCCATTTGCTTTGCTCCAACGAATGAAATCAGAAACTATCAAAAAGTAGCCAGCGTAGTTCATTGAAGTTATTACGCTTAGTTCGTAATTTAGCCGATCGTGGTATTGTTTAAGGTTTATGTCTGCTTCATTTGCAACACGAAGTTCCAACCCCGCAATTGCCTGTTCCTTCAGTTCTTCATTCTCAGTTTTATTCTCTCGGCAAGGAAATTTAGGCAAAATAGGCTGCCTACTTCTTGGCATATAAGAGCACCGTCTGGCTATTACTGAGGTATTATGAATCGCTTCAGGGATATCGCTGAATAGCTCCTCCATTTCCGCCACAGATTTGAAATAATGCTCAGTAGTTAGCTTCTTTCTGTTATTCTCAAGAGCATAACTTCCTTCTGATATGCACGTTAATATATCATAAGCCTCATAGTCAGACCTGTTGGGGAAAAATACATCATTCGTTGCAACCAGCGGTATATCGTGCTGGTAAGCAAAGTCTATAAAGGTTTCTTCGAGCTCCAACTCTTTACTAAGCCCATGACGCTGCAATTCAACATATAAATGACCATTGAATGCTGAGAGTAGTCTTTTTATCGTTTCTTTATCTTGCTTCAACAACAGTTGAGCCAATATGCCGTCATATCCACCGGTTAAGGCGATTAGGCCTGAACTTAAATTTAATAGCTCATCAAAATCAACGTAAGGAATATCGTTGCTATTTTCGCGCTTTCTAAAGGACTCACTCACCAAAGTGACCAAATTAGCGTACCCTCGCTCGTTTTTTGCAAGCAACAATATGGGTAGATTTTGTTCTGAGTGTCGAACTATAATATTGCATCCTATTATTGGCTGTACTCCTCTACTTGCCGCATATTCTGCAAATTCGAGTGAGCCAAATAAATTACCTGAATCAGTTATCGCAACTGCTGGCATTTTATTCCGCAAGCAAAGGCTACTTAGCTCCTCAATTTTGACCGAACTCTCAAGCAATGAATAAACACTGTGAACGCGCAAGTGTATGAACATAAAAAAACTTCAGACCAGTAATAAAAGAATAGCATTAATTTACTCAGGAGGAACAAAAACTTGTTCAAGAGTTCCGGCATAAAAAACTACTTGACAACCTCCGCTGTTACTCCTATTATGGTATTGAAGTTATTTGTTTAACTTCCCAATCTGTACAGGTTAAAATGACAAGAGAGCTTGTATTTGGCGTACTATTGTTTAATTTTTCGCACTATGTGCGCTGCATGTCTT
>NZ_JAHDJT010000012.1 GCF_023661085.1 Wolbachia pipientis | reverse complement strand
TCTCTTGTCATTTTAACCTGTACAGATTGGGAAGTTAAACAAATAGCTTCACTACCATGGTAAATGTAACGGCAAAAGTTGTCAAGTAGTTTTTTTGTTTCTATAATTTGTTAGTTCTTCAAACTCATCAATTAAAGTTCTCATATCTTGTGGTAAATCAGAGCAAAAGTCCATATATTCCTTGTTCTTTGGGTGATATAATCCTAGCTTATAGGCATGTAATGCTTGTCTATTGAAGCTACAGATAAAATCGGAGCTTTTAGCGTATTTTGCACTTTTACTGCTATTTTTTCCGTAAACTTGGTCACCAACTATTGAATGTCCCATGTGACTCATATGTACTCGGATTTGGTGTGTTCTGCCCGTTTCCAAAACACATTTAACTAGGCTTGCTTTTCTTATAACTTTCTGCACCGAATAATGGGTAATTGCCAGTTTTCCTGTGGTTTTCGTTACACACATCATTTCTTTATTGCCACGTTTTGGAGCAATATTAGTTTTTATAGTTCCCTGGTTAGAAGGTAATGTTCCCCAAACTACTGCTAAATATTCCCGTTTTATCTTGCGATTTGACAGTAATTCAGACAAAAAACTATGGGCTTCTTCATTTTTTGCAATTACTATCAGCCCACTAGTGTCTTTATCGAGCCTATGAACAATTCCTGGTCTTACGTGGGTATATGGAATTTTACCAAGGTGAGCAATAACTGCGTTCAACAGTGTATCATTGTTTGTCCCGGCACCTGGGTGCACTGTTAATCCACTTTGTTTATTGAGAACCATAATGTCCTCATCTTCGTAGATAATATCAAGTTTTATGTCGTGATTAGGCTCAATTGATGTGGATTCGTTATTAGAAGTAAGATGCACCACATACTCCTCACCTGATTTTACCATGTGATCGTTATTAGTTATAGGCATGCCAAGTAGTGTTACCTGTTCATTTTGTATCAATCTCTGGGCTTTACTGCGTGATATATTGCACTCTTCAGCTATGTAGGTGTCTAACCTTCTCATCACTATTGATATTTAAGGTTATATCTATAGTAACTACCCCACGCACGCTGCTTCAAATGCTGCTTGAATATTTTTATCTACGAAATCAACTTTTGTACTAGGAAGATAGCCCTGTTTTTCAATATGGCAAGTTGTCTGGGAACCGTCTTTCCAGTGGATTATTATCTTGTTGTCAAGGTTCCGCAACGTTGCCTTTTCTCCCAGCTTAATGGATTCTAATACGTAATATAAAAATTCACTTGGTTTGCCGTTGATTTCTTTTTTCCACTCCTTTATTTCTTTTTGTTTAGGGCGTGCTTTCTTAAGTTTTTTTATTTTTTCTCGCTTCTCTTCCATCCTTTCTTCTTTTTCTAGCCGTGCTAATTCTTCATCCAGCTCCTCTTCTTCATCTCGTTGTGGGCCATTAGAGGTGAGGCTGCTAGTTTCAGGTTCACTCGGTTGAGTTTGTTTATTTTTTAGTTCTTCCATCTGTTTTTTCAATTCCTTGACTTCATTTTGCAACTTTTCTGCTTCATCTTTGTATTTTTTTATCATTGCAAAGAATTCATTGTCACGTTGACTACCGTCGCTTGATTCTTTATTTTTTGTAAAGTAGCCTATATACGATCTAACATTGAACGCTTCTGCCTTAGAGTAGATTGCTTTTATCAGATCTGCAAGACTTGGTGAATTCACATCTTCTGTTAGTCCTTTGCCATTATTTAAAATTTTCGAAATTTCCTTATGCAACTCATCTAAATCTTTTTTGATATCCTCTCTAATTTTTTTAAGATGATCGAGAGTCTCTTGAATCTTCTTACTTGAAGGGTTTAGAAGTTTTTTCTCAAGCAATTTATTAGCTTCAGTTAATTGTTCATTTAATATGCTACAAACATCATTTTTAAAACCAGTTAAAAACCTCTCAAACAGCTTCAACGCTTGCGATTGTAAATCGTCCTTCTCCTTACTTTCAAATTTATTTTCTATTACTGATACAACACTGCCTTTTCTAAATGGAAGTAGAATATCCTCATTATCGAATCTTTTAACGGTATTACATGCGTTATCTACTTCATTATTTCTTAGTTTGCTTAATGTTATGCATGCACCAACAATAGCTATAACACCTACTGCTGCAATGAAAGTCCATTGTTTCCAGCTTTGAATATTGACAAAGCCAAATTTTATCAATGCACCAACTACAGTTAGACCACTTAGCACATATGGCACAGTAAGCAAAACAATTTTATTTCTATTCTCTTGTCTTTTGTTCTCCAATATTTTTCCCTGTTTTCCAGAGATTGGTAAAACTATAGAAAAATTTTCTTTTTTGTTGCCTATAAAGCTCATGTCTGGAATAATTTCTATTGTCAATGCATTTTGAGCAATCTCATTTATTCCATCACTTTCTCCGCCTCTAATCTCTCTATCTATTGTATTCTTGCCATTTTTTAATATTTCATCTTTTATTTCTTGCTTGTGTGCATGCTTTATAACAAGAGAAGCTAATAAAATTGTTCCAAGAATAACAGAAGCAAGAGCATAAGCTGACATTGCTTTTGAGTTAAGAATATTTGTAATGAAGCTCATATCATGACTAGTTACTATAACTGCAGCAACATAGGCTAGAGAAAATTGAAGCCAAGTATTCACAGCAACTATGGGTATGGTATTATTTACAGAGTATTTCTTTGTTGCACGCCATATTCTAGTAAGGTATCCGGTAACAGCTACATCGTGATTTATCTTAAAGTTAAAAGGATTTTCTGTAGTACCTGGGTTCATAAGCTTCCTTACATCTTAACTAAATTAATTATATATTAATAACACTTTGAAAGCAAGCTTTTTAACTTAAAGTCGCATGCCAAGACCTGTTGGAGCGCACTTTACTAATCTTTATGTCACTGTTTGTTAACCAAACAGAATGTGTGCCATACGTTTTTAGATCGGCATATTTGATAGTTTTAGTGTTACAGGATGGATAGTTGAATTTGCTTAACTGAATTATTAGGTCAACTTTATCACAACTTTCTACAACATCTTCTTCTTTATAAGCAAGCAGCACTGATTTATTATTCCCTTTGTTATATATGCAGTTATAATCACCACACTTTAGCCTTTTGTTTGAATTATTGAACTTAGTATGATTCAAAACTTGATTCTGCCCGTTTTGCTTTGCCCACGTTCTGACAATAAAGTTCCTATTTTTTCTAGTGAGAGAATATGGCGAATTATCACTCTCCTTTACTGCAACATTATCAACACTGACTAGAATGTCAGGAGTTCTATACGTAATACTAGAGAAAGTGCCCAGCACAATAAAGAAAATTCCAAAGAAACGCCAATTTCTTTCCCACAAGCACAGCCACAATAGCCCAAATGTTGCTATGATAACTGATGAGGCAGGAAAAATGCGAATGGGAATGACCAAATACTGAAAACTAGCGATTGCATTTGTTATATACAAAACACCATCAATTGGGCGCACTATGAGCGGCACTATAATCCACTCAATGCCTAAAGGAATCAACAAAACATGGATTATTCCAAGCGGAATAATAATCAATGTAACTATTGGTATAGCGATTAAATTTGTGATGATGCCGCTGATTGAAAGATAATTAAAGTTGTATATTGTGTATGGAATAGTTGCTAGGCTTGCTATTATTGAGCTGATCATTATCGACACAAAATATTTTATTATTTTTATTTTGAACAGCTTGTTGGCATTAATCTGATAACTAGCAACCAGTGCCAAAACGGCAGAAAACGACATCTGAAAGCCGGGCTTTAAAATCGCTTCTGGTTCTACTATAAGTATCATCGAAGCAGCAAACGCAATTGCTATTAATCCCCGATATTTCCTCTCTATTATTATTGCAACAAGTACCAAGATCACCATAATATACGCACGCTGAGCAGAGATTTGCATACCGGTGACCAGCAGATAAAATGTGGTTGGCAAAATGGTGAAAAATGCAGATATTTTCTTGGTGTTATACTTAAGAGTTAAAGTTTCAGATATTGCAAATAAATTACGCAACACTATAAAAAACAGGCCAGCAACGAATGATAAGTGCAGACCAGATATAGCAAACAAATGTGCTATGCCTGAGTCTCGTATTGCACCATAGTTTTTTGGTCTATTCCGTCTTTTTTACCGATCAGTAATGCGGAGATTATGTCCGCATGTGTTTTTTTGATATTTCGCTGCAGGTTTTCATAAATATATTGACGGAAAGATTCTATATATTCTTGAAATTTCCTTGCTTTAGCCTTTTTGTGCAAAGCTACTTTGCTCGTTGCAAAGCCTGTAGCGCTTATTTTCTGATAATAGGCTATTCTTGCAAAATCATATGCATACTCTGAAGGTGCGATCTTTGGCGGAAAAAGCTTTGCTGACAATTTTATTTGATCGCCTATTTCCACGCCTATTTCCACTTTAGTTCTAACTGATATTCTTATATTGTCTAAAGTAGTGTGGCCAGCGCATGATGCTGGAATCTGTGTATTTTTTTCTGGATCCAAGTGTCTGGGCACTGGGATAACAGAAAGGAGTTTTCAACAGAGAGTAGAAACTGTCTATATGAGCCCTTATTGCTGATATCCTTCACTGTGGCAACGATACTTTTTGCATACCTTTCTTCATCAAGAATTTGAGTATCAACTGAAGCTGTTCTCAGCTTGCTGGCTGTAAATCCTACAAGCACTGCAATCAAGGCGATACATAATATTGCGTACCTTTTGTACAATATTGCAACCAGAATTAGTATAGGTAAAAGCAAGAGAAAAATAGATGTAGTAAAAACACAGCTTGGCTCGGGGCTTAAAGAGAAATAGGTAAAAATTCCTACACACTGACATACAGGAAACCACAGTATCAGGTTATATTTCTCACTGCGTAGGTTGTTTCGTATATAACTAACTATTATGTCAAGAAAAGTCAATAAATACACAAAATGTATGCAATAGTAGGATTTTGTTCTTTTATTTTCTATTATTGTATATATAATAAATAAATAAACAACGACGCGGGGTGGAGCAGCTCGGTAGCTCGTCAGGCTCATAACCTGAAGGTCGTAGGTTCAAATCCTACCCCCGCAACTTGATTCGGTTGTCATTCAATAAAAACGAAAAAAACTACTTGACAACCTTCGCCAGTTCCCTTATTATAGTACTGAAGCTATTATTTATCTTCAGTCTGTGCAGATTAAATGACAAAAAACTCAATGTACTTGGCGTCTTATGTTTAATTTTTTGCACTATGTGCACCTCATGTCTTTATAAACTTTCAAGGTTTTTACCTAGTATAAGCTAAAATGCGCTTGTTAAAGCATTTAAGACAATAAAAAACGCCAATTTAAAAGATAGATAGTGAATAACTAGCTAACGGGGTTTCTTTTGCCTTTTTTTTCGCTTGGTAGATTTCTTAATATTCAGGCTAAAGTTATTTGCAGTTTAAGAGCAGTTAATACCAACCCTTGTAGGTTAAGCTATACTGGAAACTACTGGCAGTGAATCTTATTTGAGTGGAAGACGTTGCTTCTTGAAGTTGTTTAATTTCAATTTAAGTAAGACCAGTGGACTCGGCTATCAAATTGATAGATGTACCAGTTTTAAGTAGGTCTTTTGCCACTTCGATTTTTCCTTTCTCAATACCAACTTCAACACCTTTATCAAATTTTTGGTTAAGACAGATCATCCTCACGTTTTTTATCTTGATCGCACGTAAACCGTAGTTTTTCTATTTCATCAGCAGATAATCCTGTTAACTTAACAATGGTAGCAGCGTTCATACCATCGGCGAGCATTGCTCTTGCTATTTCAATCTCTCTTTCCTTTTTTCCTTCAATTCTACTTTGCATGATGCAGGATAAATTATCATCTTCGCGTTTCTTATCTTGATCATACGTAAAACGCTCTTCTTCACTCCAATTGTATTGGTTCAACTCATCATAAGCTCTGCCGATAATCTCATCACTTCCTACTATTTTTCTCAGATCCTTTTCACTAATTTCATTTGCATATTTAAAAAAATAGCACCATTTTTCAACTATACTTTCTAATTGATCCTCTTTTGTTTTTGGAAATTTCGGTAGTTCTATAAAAGTAAAGCTAAAATCCTTTAGATCATGTTCGAAGGTTTTCTTATCAAGAGTAGCGTGATCAGATTTGTACTCTGGTTTATCAGGAAATAGAACAAAATCAGTGATGGCAATAAAGATAACTCCTTTGAGGTCTTGATATCGGGCATCTATGTTAGCTTGGCTTGAATAAACTTTAGCAGCATAGTACTGTGCGCGTTTTTCGAAACCAGTGGTTCTAGCGACCTGCATTTCACAAATAAATTGCACACCTGTAGAGTCTCTACATAATACGTCAACAATACTCTCTTTTTTAGCAGCAATTTCTGGGTCTTGAATAGGACTTAGAAAGATTACATCCTCTATCTAGCTTCACCAGTACGACCTAAAATATCGTTGAGAAAATGAATTAAAATGTCTTTGTTCTTCTCGGTACCAAAGATACGCCTAAAGGTATAGTTGTTTTTTGGATCCAGAAACTTTGACAAAACCATGAGAAATCCACTTAAAAAGTATTAACAATTATACATTATTTTTTGCAGATATTCAATCCTTTTGTATCTGAACTTTTAAGTCTCGGATGTGTTGATCAAGAAAATGACCTACGCAGATGGCCTTAAAATAGCATCTTTTGTACATCTTTTTGCAAATTCCTCTACAAAGCGCCTTAAAACTCCAAGCCATGAGCCTAGCAGCTGTAATAGATATCAAAGACACCTATTTTGGTGTGGGAAGCTAATCTCCTAACAAAAGTACGAGCGTGAAAACTCAATTACGATTACCTACCACCGTGAGGACAGGTTTATTACCCCCACATTTTACATTATAGAGATCTTGAAACTCAATATCAACATATTTTAGTGGCAAATTTATGTTAAAAAATAGCAAACGTAGTATCGGCTGAGGCTGGAAGCTATTTTTTTGCTTAGTTTAAGCTATACAAAGAAGCTTAATGATATTATTATACATTAGGAGGCACTTTAAAAAGCCGATAGTACAAGACTTCGAACCTGATATTGTTAAAGCAGACGTAGGAAAATGTATGCACACAAATATTGAAGCATTCCTTGGTTTCATCGCGTTAATTACATCTCTAATTGGATTATTACCGCAAGTATATAAAGCATATGTCACTAAGCTTACTCGCGACGTATCGATGCTGATGCTGGTAAATTACCTTATTTGTTCATTATCTTGGATTGGCTATGGTCTCTGTCAGAGTTCAACTTTTGTAATACTTAGCAATGTTGCTGGGTTAGTAATTAGTATAATATTAATTATTCAAAAATGTTATTACGATGCAAAATCTATACGAAGCATTTCATAATCATGTACAACGCTGTAGTATACAACAACAATATCGTTCTATCGTGGTATTGAATGGAGAAATACCTGATTCGTCGTTTTTTAAACAAGGCATACCTATTATTGCTGTAGATGGAGGAGCAAATAGGCTTTTATCAATTGACGTACAACCTGATCTTGTAATAGGAGATTTGGATAGCATAAGTCCGAATCTACGTACTGGTTTAAGCACAGTATATTTACCTGATCAGGATTACTGTGACTTTTCTAAAGCAATGGCTCACTTAAAAACAATTAAGTTGCTGCCATCGATAATAACGGGTATTACTGGAGGAGCAATTGATCACATACTGCAAAATATTAACGTTTTTCTAAGTGCAGGTAGTATCTTTTACACGCCTGCACCTCCCATGGTAGGGTACATCTTAAAAAAAGGCATTACCCATTTTTCTTTGCCGAAAAATACTAAAATATCCTTACTTGGTATACCGAGAGCTCAAATATCAACTAAAGGATTAAAATGGGAGCTATCTTTTGATAAGCTTGCTTTTCCAGGAAAGAATTCTTGCTTTAATCGAAGTTTAAGCGATAAGATATCTATAGAAGTGCATAGCGGTATATGTCTAGCAATGATGTATTTAGAAGCAGTAGATGATGCTGGAGCATCTTAAGTTAAGAAGCAAAGGTTAGAAGGGTTAATCCTCAATTGCCATGAACATGATGATTAATATGAGCAGGAGGTTTCACGCTTTCCAAATGGCTATCTACTTTCAATTGCTTTCTTAAATTTTGTTTTATTTTTGCTTCGAACTTAAATCCTAACTTTTCGCAGAATTTTTGGAAATATTCTTTTATAACATCAAACAGACTCTTGCCACCATCTTGATAGCTTTTTAGCCCCTTGGGAATAGTAAGTGATAATTTACCGTCTTTGTATGTTACACCATCTTTGCCATCTTGAGACTCAAGTGTAAACTCTAGTGAGTTATTTAACTGACATATAACTGCTTCTTTTGGGTCACAACCGTGAGTTAGCAATTTAGTGTCTGTGATAGACATTTCGTTATCGGATTTGATGCTAACACAGTTTCTATTGGTACAGTTGATGTGGATAGTGCTCTGACTTTGAGGCATTAGCTCATGGGGAAAAAGTGCAGGAGCGAGGACGTTTATTACTAGCCCTCCACCATAGTAAGAAGACTGATTACAATTAGTAACTAGCTCTTCTAAAATGGGGTCACTTGGAACTCGAGCTTTGGCATACTCAAACATTTCCTTAAAAATCTCCTTTGCAATTGGGCGATAATTATTGTTTTTCTTTACTTCTTCTTTGAGTAGAAAAACTTGCTCTTCGCTGCTGTAAAGCTTTTTCCCATATGTATTAGTTCCTTTATCAATTAGACTGTGCTTGAGTTCTCTCCATGAATATTGCTTCCAAGCTCTTTCTATCAACGTGTGAATTGAAGTTTTGTCTATAATTTTCTCATTGATAACAAAATTCATTCTGTGAAAATCGCCATGCATTGTTTCACCTGAATTTGCTCCTTTGTTATCTTTTGCGGCTCTTAATTTGCTGAAGTCAAACTTTTTGGCTTGGGCCTTCAATGTAACTATTGGATTTTCCCTTGCTTCTGCCATAACGTTTTTCTCTGTTAACTATGATTAATTATATCATGAAAATTACTAATAATTTGATAACGGTGTCTGCTGTGTAGACTAAGATTTTTCTTTGGTTTAATATAGATGTATGGTAAAAAAAATCTATGACGAAAGAATCACTAGTTAAAACTGATATAGCACAAGTTGAAGATAAGAAAGCAGTAAAAGGCTTTTTTAAAATACTAGGTGAAGTGGCAGATGCTGTAAGATCGTGGATTGGCAATATTAGCCCTGATTTAAGTAGTAGCCGCGATATCGATAGCTTAGTCTTGAAGATGAACGAGTGCTTAAACCCAAAGGGAGGGGAGGTCTCAGCACGTAAGAACACCGTATCTCTTGGTAATCTATATTTAAGTTTATCTGGGAAGGGTAAAATAAAATTTTTGCAGACCCTGGCAGAAAAATTTAATCTGAATAAAGCGGAGATAGATGAAAAAATAAAAGAATATAGGGAAAATCAGAATCCCGAGTTAAACTATAAATTTGAACAGGACTTGATAAAAGTCCTTGAATCACCGCGTTCTAAAATATTGAAGCAGTTTATTTCTTTGCCGGAAGGCCTTAAGTTTATTGTCGATATGCGTTCTGACGTGCTTAAGTTAAAGAACCAATATAAAGAGCTCAATCGACTAGAAAGTGAACTGAAAAGCATACTTCTCTCCTGGGTTGACGTTGATCTGCTCGATCTTCGTCAAATTACCTGGGATTCACCTGCATCGTTGTTAGAAAAACTTATAAAATATGAAGCTGTGCATAAAATTTCTTCTTGGGGTGACTTAAAAAACAGGCTGGATTCTGATCGTCTATGTTTTGCCTTTTTTCATTACAAAATACCAAACGAGCCTCTAATTTTTGTAGAAGTTGCATTGATGGATGGAATTGCAGATAGCATTCAACATCTCTTAGATGAGTCGGTACCTTCAAGTGATCCAAGCAGTGCAAGCACTGCCATATTCTATTCAATATCAAATACCCAAGTAGGGTTGTCTGGAATCAGCCTGGGTAATTTTTTGATCAAAAGGGTTGTGGAAAAACTATCACAGGAGCTTAAAAGTATAAAAACATACGCAACGCTTTCCCCAATACCTGGCTTTACAAAATGGCTGAAAGAAAGTTTAAGCCAAGATATTACTTTATTGGGCAAACTGAATATAAAGCAATCTAGCGCAGAAATTTTAGAAAGCATAGAGCAGTTAAAAACCGATACTGAATGCGAAAAACAATGCTTGCTGAAGCTTTGTGCACATTACTTGCTGAAGGTTAAAAACAGTAGTGGCGGTGCTTATGATCCGGTAGCACATTTTCATTTAAGCAATGGTGCATCAATAAAACAACTAAACTGGATGGCAGACACTTCTGAAAAGGGCATTAGTCAATCAGCTGGAATGATGGTAAATTACCTATATGAATTGTCTAAAATAGATAATAATCATGAGAGCTATATGGTTAATAAGGTGGTTTCTCACTCGAAGCAGGTACTATCTTTGTTAAAGGGGAAGTAAGTAATTGCCCTTGCAGTACTTCAAATGTAAAATAGTTCTGCAATATGTAGAATGGCCATCAATGGATAATATAAGAAATTTTGCAATAATAGCACATATAGATCACGGAAAGTCAACGCTTGCTGATCGCTTGATAGAAGAATGTAATGGTCTTGAAGCAAGAGAAATGACCAATCAAGTGCTCGATTCAATGGAAATAGAACGCGAACGTGGAATTACAATCAAAGCACAGACGGTAAGGCTCAACTACACTGCAAATGATGGGAATCAATATTGCTTGAACCTTATGGATACCCCAGGTCATGTTGACTTTTCATATGAGGTGAGTCGAAGCTTGGCTGCATGCGAAGGTTCGCTTTTAGTGGTGGATAGCAGCCAGGGAGTTGAGGCTCAAACTCTTGCGAATGTATACAAAGCTGTTGACAATAATCATGAGATAATAGTTGTGCTCAATAAAGTTGATCTCCCTGCTGCAGATCCAGAAAGGGTAGAACTTCAGGTTGAAGAAGTAATTGGTATTGATGCAAGTGAGTCAGTTTTAATATCAGCAAAGACTGGACTTGGAGTAAGGGATGTACTCGAAGCAATAGTGACGAGACTTCCAGCTCCACAGGGTGATGCAAACGCTCCACTGCAAGCGATTTTGGTTGATAGTTGGTATGATCCTTATCTAGGGGTAGTGATTTTAGTGCGAGTTAAAAATGGAGTACTAAAAAAAGGTATGAAGATTGTTATGATGTCCAACAATGCTACATACCAGGTGGATAATATCGGTATTTCTACTCCTAAAAAGGTAATGACGGGTGAACTTTCAGCAGGTGAAGTTGGTTTTATAACTGCTTCAATGAAAGAAGTGGCGGACTGTAGGGTAGGGGACACCATCACTGAGGAAAAGAGGCCTTGTAATGAAGCACTGCCTGGATTTAAAGAAGTGCACCCTGTGGTATTCTGTAGCATTTTTCCCAACAAAACAGATGACTTTAAATATTTAAGAGAAGCACTGGAAAAACTACATTTAAATGATGCAAGTTTTACCTTTGAAGCTGAAACGTCGAATGCACTCGGCTATGGATTTCGTTGCGGTTTCTTAGGGATGCTGCATCTTGAAGTTATCCAAGAGAGGCTTGAGAGAGAGTTTGATTTAGACCTAACAGCAACCGCGCCGAGTGTTATATATAGGGTTACAACACGAAATAGTGAAATTCTGAATATTCATAATCCAAGTGATATGCCAGATCCTACAAAGATTGAGATGGTAGAAGAGCCGTGGATTACCGCAACTATAATGGTGCCTGATCAATATTTAGGAGAAATTCTATCTCTGTGTGAAGAAAGAAGAGGAGAGCAAAAAGATCTATCTTATGTTGGTAGCACGACAACAGCACTGATGAAGTATAAGTTACCGTTATCTGAGGTTGTTTTTGATTTTTACGATAGGCTAAAATCAATTTCTAAGGGATACGCAAGTTTGGATTGGGAAATTTCCGATTATCGGGAAAGTCAGATAGATAAATTGAGCTTTTTAGTTAATGGAGAGCCTGTTGATGCATTGGCATGCATTGTTCACAAAAGTAGGGCAGAAAAAAGAGGACGTGAAATATGTGCGCGTTTGAAAGATTTGATACCACGTCAGCAATATAAGATTGTAATTCAAGCAGCAGTGGGTAGCAAAATTATTGCCAGGGAAACGATTAATCCATACAGGAAGGATGTGACAGCTAAACTCTATGGTGGAGATGTAACGCGAAGAATGAAGCTTTTAGGAAAACAAAAGAAAGGTAAGAAAAGATTGCATTCTATAGGAAATGTCAATATTCCACATAATGCTTTTATTCAAGCTTTGAAGATAAATGACTAGCAGTATCTACTTTCATGACACCCTCTTGGTAGGCTCAAGTCATAGTATTCGTACAGCTGTGCAACTTATTCAAGAGATTTGCTCAATGGTAAAATTTGTCCTGATACGTTACAGTCTTCAGAAGCTAACTCCACAAATTTGTCTGTTAGTTTATCAGGTAGTACTAATTCAGGCGTATCCTTTCCAGGAAACGCTTGCTTATACATTTCGCTGTCAACAGGTCCTTCTGGATATACAGCGTTCACGCATAGCTTTGTATGTTTTGTTTCAGATGAATATATCTTTACCATGATTTCTAGTGCAGCTTTACTTGCAGCATAAGGTATCCAATACGGATAGGAAGAAGGAGAAAGTGTTACTTCTGAAGTTATGAATATCACTCTTCCAGAATTAGATTTTTTCAGCATTGGATCTAAGTTTTTTAGCAAGTACCAATTGGCAGTGAAATTTGTGTTCATTACATTCTGTAACTCCTCAAGCTCGCAGTCGTGAACAGGATTCAATTTACCTAAAATTCCAGTACACGCAACTAATATATCAAGAGCCCCAGACTCCGATAATTTTAGGCTTTCTATCATGTTTGTTAGTATCTTTACGTTTTCAAAGTCCAAAAGATCAAGTTGAATTAGCTTAACAGAGCCTTCTTTGAATTCTTCAAATTCCTCAATTTCATTGTACAGTGGCTTGAGATGATCAATAGACCTTGAAATTAAAATTACACATGCACCTTCCTTTACAAACCTTTTTGCAACAGCAGACCCAATTCCACCTGAAGCCCCGGTAATCAAAGCTATTTTGCCTTCTAACTTACCCATTCTTTCTCCTTAGCGAGACTCATTAAAACATTTTAGCTGAAAATTAAACCTTGCTCCATATATAAAAATTAAACTCACTATATAGAAAAATAGTAATGATACTACCACACCACCCAAACTTCCGTATATTAAGTCCAATTGACCAAAGGAGGCTTTTAAGTATTGTTTGAAAGCTGAGGCAGAAGCTGTCCATAGCATAACGACTACACAAGATCCAGGAAACACGTCTGACATATTTTGTTTTACGCTGGGTAGCATAAAGTATAGCCAGGAAACCACTATAAAGAGTACAAATTCGATGAGGAGATATTTAGTGTAACTTAGTCCATGATAGGAAAAATCAATCAGCATTGGCACTAATGTAGAGAACACTATAGTCAGAGTTATAATGAGCGTAATTACTAAAAATTGCAATATACTGAGCACTCTTCTCAATATATAAGGTGGCGAAACTGGAACTTTGTAGGCTTTATTCAATATTGTTCTCAGCCCTTCAATCGCTGACGAGGCTGTCCAAACAGCACCCACAATTGCCAAAGTCAATAAACTCTGTGGTGGACCAGATATTATCTCTCTAATACGCGGCATTAAGGATGCTAGAATGTCCTGTGGCATGTGATCAATTATGAATGCCCAGCCGATGTTATATTGGTCTAAGAAATTTGCAAATGTTGACGCTAAAGCTATTAAAACGATGAGAAAAGGGAATATTGACAATAGGATTAAAAATGATAAATATCCAGCATGCTCCATTCCGTCATTATAAATTGTGTCAATCAAAGCACGGTAAAGACAATAAATAATGCTGTAAAACTTCTGTAGTAACTTATTCACTATATATAAATAAACCAAGTAAGATATTCTAAATGAAATAAAATATATTTTTAAGCAAAACCTTCTAATGACACTGAGAATTGTCATATTTTTTGCTGCCCCTAAGCACTCTTTTTAAACAACACAAGATTTATGTCACTCCAATGCGTAACACTAACCATAGAAACAGAACAAAAAAACTATTTGACAACCTTCGCCGATACCCTTATCATAGTAGTGAAGCTATTTGTTTAACTTCCCAATCTGTACAGGTTAAAATGACAA
>NZ_JAHDJT010000129.1 GCF_023661085.1 Wolbachia pipientis | reverse complement strand
GAGCTAAATAGATTCAACTGGTCAGAAAAGGAGTTCATAGCATATGAACAAGAGAGCAAGCGTATTCGTGATGAGAAAGCTGTCCTCGCTCAAAAACTTGATTATGCCACTGAAAAAGGCATCAAAATTGGTAAAGAGGAAGGTAGAAAAAAAGGTAGAGAAGAAGGAATCCAAATCGGCCATGAAAAAGGCAGAAAAGAAAGGGAAATTGAAGTTGCTAAAAACCTACTTAAAGCAAGAGTTTCTATTGATATCATAGCTTAAACTACTGGTCTTCCTAGAGCTGAAATTGCGCAACTCAAAGAGGAAGTCACGAATTAATTTCAAGTCGTTTAGCCGAGCAGACACTGATATTTTGAAGTATATATAAATAATTAGCCGCTAACGGGGCTTCTTTTGCTTTTGGGTAAATTTCTTAAATGCTTATTACTAAAGTAGTATTATGAATTCCAGTGTCAGCTATTTGGATGATACCCGCAAATTACTTGCTAATTGCAATGTTCATACAGTTGCAGGACGGCGGTATGATGTAGAGTGTAACCATGAGGTGACAGAATTTTAAGAAAGTCCTATTATGGATAAACAATTTTACACATGTATGAGTCTCAACGAGCAACCAGATGTGCTGGCATTTCTAAATGGCAAGCTGGAGAATATACCTAAGTTTCATTCCACAATATTGCCTAAACTTTGTGGCGGAGATAGAGTAATGGACCTGTTGTTTTACAGGCCACACAGTTATGTGGATAGGAGTAAATCGCTACTTAATGCTCAAGTTGGAGAACTCACAACTTTCATGGCAAAAGTTCATGAACATCAGCCACCAACTTTTAGGGGTAGGCCATATAAAATAGTCGTTGAAGGCGAAAGTCAGTATATATTCATAGTCTTTTTTAATTACTCAGTTAAATATTTATATAAATCATTTCCAATTGGAGCCCATGCAATCATCAGTGGTAAACTTGATAAATTTGCTGGATATTGGCAAATTACTCACCCAGATTACGTATCGCTTAACATCGACCAATTTGAAGAGATAGCTCGCATAGAGCCGGTTTACCAATTATGCCGTGGCATTACTAACAAGAGCATTAAAAACATAATAAATTCCAATCTAAAAGGGTTGCCTGATTTACCAGAGTGGATAGATGGTACATTAATCGAGCAAAAAAAATGGCTGAGTTGGAGAGAAAGCATTATAAAGCTGCACAGACCAAGGTCATTGGCAGAAGCGGAAGTTTGTCGGAAAAGGCTTGCCTATGATGAATTATTTGCATATCAACTAGCGCTAAAACTTGCAAGAAAAAATCACGTAAGAAAAGGGAGAAAAGAATTTACAATATCTAATAAATATAAAGAGCAAGTTTTAAATGGATTGTCGTTCCAATTAACGAACGATCAAATTCGTGCAATAAATGAAATTTCAGAGAGACAAAAATCCAAATACCGCATGGTAAGCTTGCTGCAAGGTGATGTCGGTAGTGGCAAGACCGTGGTTGCACTTTTTGCGATGCTGAGTGTTGTGGAAAACAACATGCAAGCAGCTCTAATGGCACCAACTACTATCTTGGCAGAGCAGCATTATAATTGGATCGAAGAGGCTTTATCTTGCACCGATATAAAAGTTGCTCTGCTTACTGGTAAAACTACGCGCAAAGAAAGAAAGACTATCATGAACGAACTCGCAAGTGGTATTTTAAATATAGTGATTGGCACTCATGCACTGTTTCAAGCTAACGTTACATTTAAAAATTTAGGGCTTGCAGTCATAGACGAACAACAGCGATTTGGGGTGATGCAGAGAAATCGTTTAGTAGGAAAGGGAGAAAATACCGACATACTTTTCGTTACTGCTACTCCTATCCCAAGGACTTTGCAGCAAGCCATGTATGGCGATGTTGAGTGCTCCGTTTTAAGAGAAAAACCAAAATCTAGGTTGCCAATAAAAACTGTCATTATGAACATTAAAAAAGTACCAGATATTATTGAAAAACTGAAGGGCGCTATAAACAGGGGTGAAAAAGCGTATTGGATTTGCCCATATATAGAAGAAAACGAAGAACTAAATGTTGCTGCAGCAGAGATGCGTTTTCAGGAATTGCAAAAAGCATTTTTTGATAAAGTTGGAATAATACACGGAAAACTAACTCAAGATCAGAAAGATCAAGCTATGTTTTCTTTCAAAAGAAATGAATTTTCCCTCCTAGTTGCAACAACTGTGATAGAAGTTGGTATAGATGTACCAGATGCAACCATTATGATTATAGAAAATGCAGAGCAATTTGGGTTATCGCAATTACATCAGTTGAGAGGCAGAGTAGGACGAGGAGGCAAGCCATCTTTTTGCGTATTACTATACGATAATCTAAGCAAAAGCTCATCCTCAAAGTTAAAGATCATGTGTGAGTCACAAGATGGATTTCACATTGCTGAAAAAGATATGATGCTAAGAGGTAGTGGAGATATATTAGGTACAAAACAATCGGGATGCATGGAGTTTGAATTTGCTGACTTATATAAGGATAGAGAGCTGCTCAACCTTGCATACAATAATGCGAAAGGTGCAATTGCTGAGAATAAATCTTTTGAACTACTACTTGATATATTCGAATATAGAAGTAGATTACACTTTTCAAAATTTCAGTGAACTTCTCACACAGCCATATGAAAAATCAGTAATTCACTCTCTTTATATTATTCCGGCGCCCCTTTTCTTGTCATCCAAGTACCTCTCCTCCATCATCCCAGTACTTGATACTGGGATCTAGTTTTATTTTATGATTTCCTCATATAAATCAGCCCAACATGGATTTCTTTTCACAATCAAATCAATTTTCCATTTTCTTTTCCAGCTTTTTAGTAGTTTTTCCCTATTAAAAGCCGAGTTTACGTCTTGAAATTCCTCGAAGTAAACTAATTTTTGCACATTATATTTCGATGTAAAGCCAGGAATGACCTTGTTCCCAAACCCGTTTAACTAAATTTGACGTGACGCCTATATATAGAGCTTTGTTGTATTTACTTGCAAGTATATAAATATAATAGCTTTTCACATATAGTAAATAAATTTACTATATCCCAGTGTCAAGCACTGGGATGACGGGAGGAGGGACGCTGGGAAAAGGGATGCTGGACGACATCTCTTAAACTGCTTTAGCCGTAAATATTAAGAAATTTACCAAACGAGAAAAAAAAGCAAAAGAAGCCCCGTGGTGGCTAGTTATTTACTTTTGTGTCGAAATGTTGGCGTTTTTTTATCCTAAACGTTTAATAAGTGCGACTTGGCTGCTTTTTAATGCAACTTAACCTTAGCCATAAACGTTTAAGAAACTCACTAAGCAGAAAAAAAGCAAAAGAAACCCCGAGTAGCTAGTTATTCACTATCTATCTTATGATATTGGCGTTTT
>NZ_JAHDJT010000128.1 GCF_023661085.1 Wolbachia pipientis | reverse complement strand
TTTCAGGTAGTTTAGCACTCCATTCTGCATGTAATAGATTACTTATTTGAAACTTATAGTTACTATCGTTTGTTAGCCTGGTTAATCCCCTGCGCTTTCCGTGATTTTTTGTAAGCAGAGAAAGAACTAAGTTTTTATCACCGTACTTTTTAACGGCTATAGCGATGCCTTCATCTTTCCATCTCATTTGGAGTGTATTGACCGTATAATATTATATAGTAGTAAAATCAGTACAGCAAATTCTAAGCTCAAGAATCAGAGGTACTTAAATTATGAAACTAAGGCCTTTTCATGCTGCCATCGAGCAAATGCCATTATTGGGCAGCGATCGTAGAGGTTGAGCTAAAATTATTAGAATAGTAACGTTTATTTTTATATTGACTATTGAGGTTTATTATTTTATAACTAGGGCTTAAGTTATTTTATGAGCTTGGTTTTTAATATATGCCTACGATAAATCAGTTAGTACGCAAGGGTAGATTGAAATTATCATGTAAGAAAAAGGTACCAGCCTTGGGAAAAAACAACCCTCAGAGGAGAGGTGTTTGCACTAAGGTGTATACTACAACTCCTAGGAAACCTAACTCAGCATTACGTAAGGTAGCTAGAGTAAGGGTTAGTGGATATGGTGAAGTGACAGCTTATATACCTGGTGAGGGCCATAATTTACAAGAGCACTCTGTTATTTTAATACGTGGTGGGAGAGTTAAAGATTTACCAGGTGTGCGTTATCACATAATAAGAGGTGCTCTCGATTTGCGTGGTGTACAAAATCGTAAGAAAGCTCGTTCAAAATATGGTGTAAAGAAGTCTGGTTAAAGTTTATGGCTCGTCGTAATAAAGCAAGAAAGAGAGAAATAGTTCCTGATTCACGTTACAGTAGTGTTTTGTTGATGCGTTTCATTAATGTAATTATGAAATGTGGTAAAAAATCCATTGCAGAAAAAATTGTATATGGTGCTTTATCTTCAGCTGAAAAGAAAATAAATGAAAGCGGGATATCAATTTTTGAAACAGCGGTAGAAAATGTTACACCTTCTGTAGAAGTGCGTTCTCGTCGTATTGGCGGTGCAACTTATCAAGTACCTTGTGAAGTTAGGAAAGATAGAGCGATTTCTCTAGCATTAAGGTGGATTGCTAAAGCTGCTTCTGTTGCTAGAAAGAAGAGTGGCAAAACTTCTGCTGATTGTCTGCAATCTGAAATAATAGATGCTTATAATAAGCGCGGTGGTGCGTTTAAGATGTATGAGGAAAAATATAAAATGGCTGAAGCTAATAAGGCCTTTTCTCATTTTCGTTTTTGATGTTGGCTAATTAATGGTAATATGGAAATTAATATATCTAAATACAGGAATATAGGTATAATGGCTCATATAGATGCTGGTAAGACTACCACAACGGAGCGTATTTTATTTTATACTGGTAAACAAAATAGAATTGGTGAAGTGCATGATGGTGCAGCTTCTATGGATTGGATGGAGCAGGAGAAAGAGCGTGGTATTACAATCACATCTGCTGCAACAACCTGTTTTTGGAATAATCATAGAATCAATATCATAGATACTCCCGGACATGTTGACTTTACTATCGAAGTTGAAAGATCTTTACGAGTTTTAGATGGTGCAGTTGCTGTATTTGATGGGGTTGCAGGAGTTGAGCCTCAATCTGAGACTGTTTGGCGTCAAGCTGATAAGTATAATGTCCCTCGTATCTGTTTTGTCAACAAAATGGATAGAATAGGAGCCAATTTTTATCGATGTGTTGATATGATTAAGAGTAAGCTTGGAGCAGTGCCTCTAGTCATTCAGCTACCGATAGGGAGTGAGAAGGATTTTAAGGGCATAGTAGATCTTATTTCTATGAAGGCTATTATATGGGAAGAAGAGACGTTAGGTGCTAAGTTTTTCTATGAAGATATTCCTTCTGATTTGCTTGATAAAGCTCAAGAGTATCGAAATCTTTTATTAGATACCGCTGCTGGGATGGATGATGAAGCAATGAACACTTATTTTGAATCTAATGACCTGCCAGTAGATTTGCTGAAGAAATGTGTGAGGAGCGGAGCTATTAAAGGAGCGTTTGTTCCTGTATTATGTGGATCAGCTTTCAAAAATAAAGGAGTACAGCCGCTTTTAGATGGTATAGTTGATTTTCTACCTTCCCCTATTGATGTTGATGAAATTGTTGGAACTAGTCCTAAAGATTCAGAAAAGAAAATTGCGATTAAACCTTCAGAGCAAGAAAAGTTTGTTGCTCTTGCATTTAAAGTGATGACAGATAAATTTGTGGGTAGCTTAACGTTTATTCGTATTTATTCCGGTAAGTTGAAGTCTAAATCTACTGTGTTGAATGCGGTAAAAAATGAGACTGAAGGGATTGGTAGAATGCTGCTTATGCATGCAAACAACAGGGAAGATATAAACGAAGCTAAAGTTGGGGATATAGTTGCCTTAGTTGGATTGAAAAAAACGATTACTGGTGATACTTTATGTTCGCATGATTTTCCTATATTATTAGAGCGTATGGAATTTCCTGAGCCTGTTATTGAAATTGCTGTGGAGCCTAAGACTACTTCAGATCAGGAAAAGTTAGGTATTGCTTTAAATAGGTTAGTTGCAGAGGATCCTTCTTTAAGAATGTCGGTAAACGCAGAAAGTGGTCAGACTATATTAAAAGGCATGGGTGAATTGCATCTTGAAATTATTACAGATAGAGTAAAGCGTGAGTTTAACGTTGATGTTAATATTGGTGCGCCTCAGGTTGCATATCGTGAAACTATTACTAAATTTGTTGAAATCGATTACACTCACAAAAAACAATCAGGTGGTGCTGGTCAATTTGCTAGAGTAAAGATCTTATTTGAACCTCTTGAGCCTGGTTCTGGGTTTCAATTTGAAAGTAAAATCGTGGGTGGTGCAATTCCAAAAGAATACATTCCTGGTGTGCAAAATGGTTTGGAGTTGATAAAAGAGGGAGGAATGATCTCTGGCTTTCCAGTTATTGATTTTAAGGCTACTCTTATTGATGGCGCCTTTCATGAAGTTGACTCAAGTCCTTTAGCTTTTGAGCTGGCTGCCAAAGGTGCTTTTAAGGAAATGGCAAATAAAGCTGGTCCAAAGATGTTAGAACCTATAATGAAGGTTGAAATTATTACACCTGAAGAGTATATGGGTGATATTATGGGTGATGTAAATAGTAGAAGAGGACAAGTTTCAAGTATGGAAACGCATAGTAATAGTGCTATAATTCTTGCTTTAGTGCCTCTTGCAAGTATGTTTGGTTATATAAATGTTTTGCGTTCTATATCTCAAGGAAGGGCTCAATATAGTATGCATTTTTCTTGTTATGAACAAGTGCCACAGTATGTGGTTGATGAGTTAAGGTATAATTAAGGGTAACGATTATGACAACAGCAGTAGAAGCTACAACAAAAGTAGTAGAAGCATTTGGCAAGCCGCATGTGAATGTGGGGACAATAGGGCATGT